>NZ_JAJSZC010000221.1:0-13238 GCF_036815105.1 Streptomyces sp. IBSBF 3136 | reverse complement strand
GCCCCGACACCCCTGCCCGGTACGTCCCCACCGACCCCCCGGTAACCACTACCGTCGACCCTGACGACGAGACGTACAGCGCCGTGCGTCTCACCCCGCGACGTGTCGAGGTGGAATGTGAAGGCGATCCGTCGGTTCACCGTCCGTCCCGTTCTCCCCGAACCCCTCCGGCCGCTCAATGACCTGGCGCGCAATCTGCGCTGGTCCTGGCATGCGGAGACGCGCGACCTGTTCCAGTCCGTCGACCCCGAACGCTGGGCCGCCGCCGGGGCCGACCCGGTGCGGCTGCTCGGCGGTGTCCGCCCGGGCCGGCTGGCCGAGCTGGCCGGCGACCGGCGGTTCCTGCGCCGGCTGACCGCGGCCGCCGACGACCTCCACGACTATGTGACCGGCGACCGCTGGTACCAGCACCAGGACGCCGGGCTGCCCGCCGCCGTCGCCTACTTCTCCCCGGAGTTCGGCATCACGGCCGCGCTGCCCCAGTACTCCGGGGGCCTCGGCATCCTCGCCGGGGACCACCTGAAGGCGGCCAGCGACCTCGGCGTACCGCTGATCGGGGTCGGACTCCTCTACCGGCACGGGTACTTCCGCCAGAGCCTGTCCCGGGACGGCTGGCAACAGGAGCACTACCCGGTGCTCGACCCGCACGAACTGCCCGTCAGCCTGCTGAAGGAGGCCGACGGCACCCCGGCGCGGGTCTCCCTCGCCCTGCCCGGCGGCAAGGCGCTGCACGCCCGGATCTGGCTGGCCCAGGTGGGCCGGGTGCCGCTGCTGATGCTCGACTCGGACGTGGAGGAGAACGACCTCGGCGAACGCGGGGTGACCGACCGGCTGTACGGCGGCGGCAGCGAGCACCGGCTGCTCCAGGAGATGCTGCTCGGCATAGGAGGTGTGCGGGCCGTGCGGACGTACTGCCGGCTCACCGGGCACCCGGACCCCGAGGTGTTCCACACCAACGAGGGGCACGCGGGCTTCCTCGGCCTCGAACGGATCGCCGAGCTGTGCGCGGGTGGGCTGGACTTCGACCCGGCGCTGGAGGCCGTGCGCAGCGGGACCGTGTTCACCACCCACACGCCCGTGCCGGCCGGGATCGACCGGTTCGACCGGGAACTGGTCGGCCGGCACTTCGGTCCGGACGCCGAGCTCCCGGGCATCGACGTGCAGCGGATCCTGGCGCTCGGCATGGAGACGTACCCGGGCGGCGAGCCGAACCTGTTCAACATGGCCGTGATGGGACTCCGGCTCGCGCAGCGGGCCAACGGGGTGTCGCTGCTGCACGGTCAGGTGAGCCGGGAGATGTTCGCCGGACTCTGGCCGGGATTCGACGCCGAGGAGGTGCCGATCACCTCCGTCACCAACGGGGTGCACGCCCCGACCTGGGTGGCTCCCGAGGTGCTCCGTCTGGGCGCCCGGCAGATCGGCACCCAGCGGGCCGAGGACGCGCTGACCGTCGGCGGCTCCGAGCGCTGGGACTCGGTCGCGGAGATCCCGGACCAGGAGGTCTGGGAGCTGCGCCGCACCCTGCGCGAGCAACTGGTGTTCGAGGTGCGGGAGCGGCTGCGCGCGTCCTGGCGGCAGCGCGGCGCGGGCAACGCGGAGCTGGGCTGGATCGACGGGGTGCTCGACCCCGACGTGCTGACCATCGGGTTCGCGCGGCGCGTGCCGTCGTACAAGCGGCTCACCCTGATGCTGCGGGACCGGGACCGGCTGATGGAGCTGCTGCTGCATCCCGAGCGGCCGGTCCAGATCGTGGTGGCGGGCAAGGCGCACCCGGCGGACGACGGCGGCAAGCGGCTGGTGCAGGAGCTCGTGCGGTTCGCCGACGACCCGCGGGTCCGGCACCGCATCGTCTTCCTGCCCGACTACGGCATGGCGATGGCGCAGAAGCTCTACCCGGGCTGTGACGTCTGGCTGAACAACCCCCTGCGCCCGCTGGAGGCCTGCGGGACCTCCGGGATGAAGGCCGCGCTCAACGGGTGCCTCAACCTCTCCGTGCTGGACGGCTGGTGGGACGAGTGGTTCCAGCCGGACTTCGGCTGGGCCGTCCCGACCGCGGACGGCGCCGGCACCGACCCGGACCGCCGCGACGACATCGAGGCCGGGGCCCTGTACGACCTGCTGGAGCAGCGGGTCGCGCCCCGGTTCTACGAGCGGGGGCGGGGCGGGCTGCCCGACCGCTGGATCGAGATGGTCCGCCAGACCCTCACCCTGCTGGGCCCCAAGGTGCTGGCGGGCCGCATGGTCCGCGAGTACGTCGACCGCCTGTACGCCCCCGCCGCGCAGGCCCACCGGGCGCTGACCCCGGACACGGCACGCGAACTGGCCGCCTGGAAGGCCCGGGTGCGTGCCGCGTGGCCCGGGGTGAGCGTCGACCACGTGGAGACGACGGCGACGACGGCCACAGCGGAGCTGGGCACGAGCGTGGGGCTGCGGGTCCGGGTGGGGCTGGGCGACCTCGGGCCGGACGACGTCGAGGTGCAGGCCGTGTCGGGCCGGGTCGACTCCGAGGACCGCATCACGGACGCGACCACGGTGCCCCTCAAGCCGGTGGGCGCCCCCGACCTGGAGGGCCGCCTGCTCTACGAGGGTCCCCTCTCCCTGGACCGCACCGGACCCTACGGCTACACGGTCCGCATCCTGCCGGCCCACCGCCACCTCGCGTCGAGCGCGGAACTTGGGCTGGTGACGGTGCCGTCCGAGGACGCGGCGGAGGGGGCCGGGGTGCTGCTGCGCTAGGGCCTTTCCGGATCGGGCCGGTGCCGGAGGACGGGCGCCTTCGGACCGGCCCGAGCCGGACCCCGCGGCTCTCGGCACGAGCTGAAAGACGGGCCCCAGGCGCCGGAGCGGGCCCCCGTGACGGGTACCGCGGGGGTCAGTCCTCGTCCAGGCCCGCGCACAACCGCCGCAGGACCGTCCCGCACCGGCGGGCGTAGGCGTGCTGGAGGCCCCGGGTCGCGGGCCCGCCGGCCCGGGCGTACCACTTGGCGGCCCGGCTGAAGGCGGCCACCGTCAGCCAGACGGTGCCGTCACCCGTGCGGTCGACCACGAAGGCCTCCTCGCCGCACTCGGGGTGGCCTTCGAGGGTGCCGTAGGCCCAGCCGGCCCGCCGGGGCTCCTCCACGGTCCACACGATCCGGCAGGGTGCCCTGACCAGGCCGGCCAGGGTGACCGTGACGTCGGTGCCGGGGGCCGCGCGGTCGGCGGTGGCGTCGATGCCCACGCCGAGCGCGCGGTGCATCTCCCAGGTCAGGACCGCCTCGGCGGCCCGACGGAAGACCTCGGGGCCCTCGCCGAGACGTGTGCGCACGAGCATCGGGCGGAAGCCGGGCGGGCAGAAGCTCAGGTCGTCGCGGGTCGCTCCGACCGGCTCGTAGGTGAAGGGCGCCGGGGACATGGGTCACAAGACTAAGGCGGTACCCGGGTCGCTCTCAGCCCGGGTACCGCCCACCGTCAACTTACCTGCTTCTAGCTGACGTTGACCGCGGTCCAGGCGGCCGCGACCGCCTTGTACTCCGTGCTGGTGGAGCCGTACAGGGCCGACGCCGCGTTCAGGGTCGCCGTGCGGGCGGCCTTGTAGTTGGTCGTCGACGTCATGTACGTGGTCAGCGCCTTGTACCAGATCTGCAGCGCCTTGGCGCGGCCGATGCCGGTGACCGCGGCGCCGTTGTAGGTCGGGGAGTTGTACGAGACCCCGTTGATCGTCTTCGCGCCGCTGCCCTCGGACAGCAGGTAGAAGAAGTGGTTGGCGACACCGGACGAGTAGTGGACGTCCTTGCCGCCGACCGAGGAGGACCAGTAGTCGGCGGAGCCGCCGTCCTTGCTGGGCTTGTCCATGTAGCGCAGCGGGGTGCCGTCGCCGTTGATGTCGATCTTCTCGCCGATGAGGTAGTCGCCGACGTCCGAGCTGTTGGCGGCGTAGAACTCCACGCCGGTGCCGAAGATGTCGGAGGTCGCCTCGTTCAGGCCACCGGACTCACCGCTGTAGTCCAGGCCCGCGGTGTTGGCGGTGACACCGTGGCTCATCTCGTGGCCGGCCACGTCCAGCGAGGTCAGCGGGTGGGTGTTCCCGGAGCCGTCGCCGTAGGTCATGCAGAAGCAGCTGTCGTCCCAGAAGGCGTTCACGTACGAGCTGCCGTAGTGGACGCGGGAGTAGGCGCCGACACCGTTGTTCTTGATGCCGCTGCGGCCGAACGTGTTCTTGTAGAAGTCCCAGGTCTCCTGGGCGCCGTAGGCGGCGTCGGCGGCGGCCGTCTGGTCCGTGGTGGAGCTGGAGGCGGTGCCGGTGCCCCAGACGTTGTCCGCGTCGGTGAACAGGGTGCCGGTGCCCGAGGTGCCGTGCTTCAGGTTGTACGTCTTGTGCCCGCCACGCGTGGTGTCGTACAGCTGGTACGTCGAGCCCGACAGGGTGGTGTTGAGGCTGACGGTGCCCGAGTACAGCGACTTGCCGGTGCCGGTGGCGTTCTCGATGCCCTGGTACTCGAAGAGCTTCTTGCCGGTGGCCGCGTCGGTGATGACGTGCAGCTGGTTCGGGGTGCCGTCGTCCTGGAGGCCGCCGACGACCGTCTCGTAGGCGAGGACGGGCTTGCCGGAGCCGGCCCAGATCACCTTGCGCGCGCCGTCCGCGGAGGACTTGGCGGAGCCGAGGGTTCTCGCGGCGCTCAGGGCCTGCTTCTCCGCCTTGGCGGCGGTGATCTGCGGCTTGAGCGAGGCGACCTTCACGGCCGACTTGGTGGCCTTGGTGACGCCCTCGGTCGCACCCGACCTGGCGGTGTGGACGATGAGGTCGCCGCCGAGCACCGGCAGGCCGGCGTAGGTGCGCTCGTAGCGGGTGTGGACGGTGCCGTCGGTGTCCTTGACGACGTCCTTGACGACGAGCTTCTCCTTGGCGCCGAGACCTATGTGCCGCGCGGTCTGCGCGGCACCGGCCTGCGCCTTCTGGAGCAGGCCGGCGCGGGCAGCGGAGGACAGCGCGGTCGGGGCGGCGGCCAGGGGCTTGGCCGCGACCTCGGCCGGCGTCTGGGCGCTGGCACTGGTGGTCAGACCAGTGGAAAGCAGGGCTCCGGCGGCGACAGCGGTGGCGATGGCCAGAGTGGTGCGCTTGTGACGCGCGTAGAGGGGGCTCACAGAAGCTCCTTCTCGTGGGGGAGTCCGGGCAGCGTGGGGTTACTGTCCGGAGGCTGTGGCGGTGCGAAGTTGCGGTGCTGCTGCGGCGGGTGAAGGAAGAGTGGCACCAGGGGCGCGTACATGTCATGACCCTGAAGTGATGTTGGCGCAAAACCGACTGTCTGCCGAACGTTTCAGAGATGTAAACGGACGCCGCCGGAGAGTGACGTACCCTCCGGCGGCGCTCCGTTCGTGGGCCTGTGGCGTGCGGTTTACGGGAAGGTCAGCTTCCAGCTGTTGATCTTCCCGACGTCCTGTGCGGCCTGGTCCTGCACCCTCAGCTTCCAGGTGCCGTTGGCCGATTCGGAGGAGGCGTTGACGGTGTAGGTCTCCTGCACGTTGTCCGCCGAGTCGGACCCGGAGAAGTTCTTCAGGCGGTACGCGGTACCCGACGGACCGACCAGGTCGATCACCAGGTCACCGCGCCAGGTGTGCGTGATGTCCACCGCCACCTGGAGGTTGGCCGGCGCGTTCCCGCTCCTGCCGGAGACGGTGATGTCCGAGGTGACGGCCGGCCCGTTGTCCGGGATCGACACCGGTGTCGTGTTCTCGTACGAGGTGCCGCCGCCTCCGCCGCCGCCCGAGCGCGCACCGACCGCGACGGCCGCCCAGGCGTCCTGCACCGCCTTGTACTCGGCGCTCGTGGTGCCGTACAGCTCGCCGGCCGCCGCGAGCGTGCCGGTGCGGGCGCCCGCGTAGTTGGTGGTGGACGTCCACTTGGTGGTCAGTGCCCGATACCAGATCTGCAGGGCCTTGTCGCGGCCGATGCCGGTGACCGGCAGCCCGTCCGCGGTGGGCGAGTTGTAGCTGACGCCGTTGATGACCTTGGCGCCGCTACCCTCGCTCAGCAGGTAGAAGAAGTGGTTGGCGGGGCCCGACGAGTAGTGCACGTCGACGCCGCCGATCCCGGAGTACCAGCTGTCCTTGGACGCGCCGTCCTTGCTGGGCTTGTCCATGTAGCGCAGCGGGGTGCCGTTGCCGTTGATGTCGATCTTCTCGCCGATGAGGTAGTCACCGGGGTCGGAGGCGTTGTTGGCGTAGAACTCCACGCCGGTGCCGAAGATGTCGGAGGTGGCCTCGTTCAGGCCACCGGACTCACCGCTGTAGTTCAGGCCCGCGGTGTTGGAGGTGACACCGTGGCTCATCTCGTGGCCCGCGACGTCGATGGCGGTCAGCGGCTTGGCGTTGCCGGAGCCGTCGCCGTAGGTCATGCAGAAGCAGCCGTCGTCCCAGAAGGCGTTCACGTACGAGTTGCCGTAGTGGACCCGGGAGTAGGCGCCGACGCCGTTGTTCTTGATGCCGCTGCGGCCGAACGTGTTCTTGTAGAAGTCCCAGGTGACCGCGGCCCCGTAGTGGGCGTCGGCGCCCGCGGTGGCGGCGTTGGAGTTGGTGCCGTTGCCCCAGGTGTCGTTGGTCTGTGAGAACAGGGTGCCGGTGCCCGAGGAACCGTGGTTCAGGTTGTACGTCTTGTGGCCGCCGCGCGCGCCGTCGGTCAGCGTGTACGTCGAGCCCGACTGGGTCGTGGTCAGCGTGACCTGGCCGCTGTACTGGGTGTTGCCGACGCCGGTCTCGATGCCCTGGTACGCGTAGAGCCTCTTGCCGGTGGCCGCGTCGGTGACGACGTGCAGCCGGTTCGGGGTGCCGTCGTCCTGGAGGCCGCCGACGACCGTCTCGTGGGCGAGGACGGGCTTGCCGGAGCCGGCCCAGATCACCGTGCGCACGCCGTCCGCCGCGGACCGGGTGCCGCCGAGGGCCCTGGCCAGCTTCACGGCCTGCGCCTCGGCCGACTTCGTCGAGACCGCGGGGGTGAGACGTGAGACCGTCAGCGGGGCGTCGCTCGCCTTGACGACGCGCTCGACCGCGCCGGAGGCGGCGGTGTCGACGACGAGGTCGCCGCCGAGCACCGGCAGGCCCGCGTAGGTGCGCTCGTACCGGGTGTGCAGGGTGCCGTCCGCGTCCTCGACGACGTCGTGGACGACCAGTCGCTCCTTCGCCCCGAGTCCGATGGACCGCGCCGTCGCGGCCTTACCGGCGTCGGCGTGCCGGATCAGCTCGGCGCGCTGCGAGGGCGAGAGCGTGACGGCCACGTGGGCCGGGTCGGCCTTGCCGGTGACCGGCGCCGCGGCCGGGGCGGCGCCGGCCACGCCCGACTGCGCGGCGGCGGCGATCAGGGCGGCGACGCCCACGAGGGCGACGGTGGCGGTGCGACGGGGCGCCGTCGGGCGCAGCGCTGTGTGGGGGGCGCGTCTGCGAGAGCTGCTACTCAACACTGACTCCTTCTGCGTGACCGCGGGTCGCGCGGTCAGGGGAGACCGGACGGTGGGTTCGGACGTCCGGGCAGAGCAGGGTGTTGCGCGGAACCATGTGCGGGTGCGGAGCCGGCTCACGCGCGCAGACGGAAGCTGTGGGGTCGCTGTGAGTCAGCCGTGGGAAGAGTGACAGGAATGGGTGCATCTGTCAGGACCACGTCACGAATTTGGCCGGAAATGGTTCGTTGAACGGACGCCCTTGTTCGTTATACGAACGGCCGGGGGTGCGTGGCTAGGGCCTGTCGGGAAAGTGGCCTCGTCGCCCGGAGGGCGGCCGCGTGCCGGGCGTCGCACGGCAGAGGACCACTTTCGCAACAGGCCCTAGACCTGTTCGGTCGCGTCTCCGTGCCAGGTGCGCCACAGGGCCGCGTACGCGCCGCCCGCCGCCACCAGTTCGTCGTGCGTGCCCAGTTCCGTCAGCCGGCCGTCCTCCATCACGGCCACGCGGTCCGCGTCGTGGGCCGTGTGCAGGCGGTGGGCGATGGCGATCACCGTGCGGCCCTGGAGGACCGCCGCCAGGGCGCGCTCGGTGTGGCGGGCGGTGGCGGGGTCCAGGAGAGCGGTGGCCTCGTCCAGGACGAGGGTGTGCGGATCGGCCAGCACCACGCGGGCCAGGGCCAGTTGCTGGGCCTGGGAGCCGTCGGTGGGGTGGCCGCCGGGGCCGAGCGGGGTGTCGAGGGCGGAGGGCAGGGCACGGACCCAGTCGTCCGCGCCGACCGCGGCCAGCGCCGCCCACAGCCCGTCGTCGGTCGCGGCGGGCTCGGCGATCAGCAGGTTGTCGCGGACCGTGCCGAGGAAGACATGGTGTTCCTGGGTGACCAGGACGACCTGGCGGCGCAGCAGTTCCGGTTCCAGCGCGGCGACCGGCACGCCGCCGACCGTCACCGTGCCCGCCCCGGGGGAGTCGATGCCCGCCAGCAGCCGGCTCAGCGTCGTCTTCCCGGCGCCCGACGGACCGACCACGGCCAGGCGCTCGCCCGGCCGCACGGTCAGGTCCACCCCGCGCAACACCTCGCCGCCGCGCTCGTAGGCGTACCGCACCCCGCGCACGTCGATCCGGTCGCCCGCCGGTTTCGGGCCGCCCTCCGTCCGCGCCCGCGGTGCCCCCGCCAGCCCCTCGACCCGGGCGAACGAGGCACCGCTGCTCTGCAGTTGCTCCACCCGCATCAGGATCTGGTCCAGCGGTTCGGTGAACTGCCGCAGGTACAGCGCCGCGGCCACCACCGCGCCGAGACCCACCGCGCCCCGCTCGTGCAGCCAGCCGCCCACCAGCAGCACGCCCGCCACCGGCACGGTGTACGTGATCTCGACGGCGGGGAAGAACACGGTCCGCAGCCACAGCGTGTGGAAGCGGGCCCGGCGGGACTTCTCCAGCGCCTCCCGGCTCGCCGCGATCCGTCGCCCGCTCAGCCGGAACGTCTCGACCGTGCGCGCGCCTGCCGCCGTGGCCGCCACGATCTCGGCGACCTCCGAGGTGGCCGCGCCCTCGGCGAGATAGCCGTCCCGCGCCCGGCGCAGATACCAGCGCAGCGCCAGCCAGATCGGCGTGAGACCCACCGCCCCGAACAGGCCGAGCAGCGGGTCGAGCGCGAACACCGCGCCGAGCACGAACAGCGCCTGCACCGTGCAGACCAGCAGTTCCGGGCCGACGTCGCGCAACGTGGTGCCCACGGTGGCGACATCGGCCGTGCCGCGCGCGGTCAGATCGCCGGTGCCGGCCCGCTCCACCGCCGACGCGGGCAGCGCCAGCACCCGGTCGACGTACTCCTCGCGCACCCGGGCCAGCGTCCGCTCCCCGAACCGGTGCCCGACGTACCTGGCCCACCGGGCCAGCAGCAACTGGGCCAGCGCGCAGAGCAGGATCCACAGCGCCAGCCGGTCCACCGCCCCGGCCCCGTGCCCCGCCCGCACCTCGTCGACGATCCGGCCGACCAGCCACGGGCCGACCAGACCCGCCCCGGCCGCCAGCGCGTTGAGCCCGAGCGCGGCGGCGAACGCCCGCCCGTCGGCACGGACCAGCCGCGCGGTCGCGCGCCGGACCCCGGCCCGGTCCGCCACCGGCAGCAGCGTCGCGTCCGTCGTCACCGTACGGCCCCCTCGGCGTCCGCGGCGCTCCCGCGGTTCTCGGCGTCTGTGTCCCCGGCGGCTCCGGCGCTCCCGGTGTCCCGGGCGTCCCCCGTGCCGGCGGCGGCGTCCTCGGCGTCCCGCGCCACCAGGGCCCGGTAACCGGCGTCCCGCGCCAGCAGCCGCCGGTGCGGGCCGCTCGCCGTCACCTTGCCGTCGACCAGGAACAGCACGGTGTCCGCGTGGTCCAGCACCAGCGGCGAGGTGCTCACCACCACCGTCGTCCGGCCCTGCCGCGCCGCCCGCAGCCGCTCGGCGACCGTCGCCTCGGTGTGCGCGTCCAGCGCCGAGGTCGGCTCCACCGCGAGCAGCACCTCCGGGTCCGCGAGCAGCGCCCGCACCAGCCGGATCCGCTGCCGCTGCCCGCCGGAGAGGCTGCGGCCCTGCCCGGCCACCACCGAGTCCAGGCCGTCCGGCAGCCCGCGTACGACGTCCTCGGCGGCGGCCGCGTGCACCGCCCGGCGCAGCGCCGCCCCGCCGGGCGTCCGGTCCGCGGCCACGACCTCCCGCAGCGGCCCGGCGAAGAGGTCCGCCTCGTTGTCCGCGACCAGGATCCTGGCCCGCACCTCGGCCAGCGGGACCGCGTCGAGCCGCACCCCGCCCCAGGTGGCCTCGGTGGCCCCGTACCGGCCCAGGCGGTCCACCACGGCGGCGGCCTCGGCGGGCCGGGCGGCGGCCAGCGCGACCAGCCGGCCCGGCGCCACCCGGACCCCGGACGCCGGGTCGCTCAGCTCGGCCGGTCCGTCCGGCGCGGCCAGCGTGCCCTCGTCGGGCTCCGGTTCCAGCCGCAGCAGGCCCACCACCCGGCGGGCGGCCACCACACCGCGGTTCAGCTCGTACACCATCTGCACGACGAACGCCACCGGCCCGATCAGCACCGCCACGTAGCCGTACACCGACACCAGCTCGCCCACGCTGATGTCGCCCCGCGCCGCCAGCCGGGCCGCCAGCCAGGTCACCACGGCCAGGAACAGCGTGGGCAGCCCCACCCCGAGCGCCTGCACCCAGCTGGCCACCGCGCCCACCCGGTAGCCCTGCGCCCGCAGCCGCTGCGAGTCACCGCGGAAGGCGTCGGCGAACAGGCCCTTGCCGCCCAGCCCGTTGAGCACGCGCAGCCCGCCCGCCAGGTCCCCGATGCGAGCCGCCAGCACGCCCTGCCGCTCCCGGTACTCGCTCTCGGCGCCCTGCAGGCGCAGTGTCAGCGGCCCGGTGAGCAGCCCGATCACCGGCACCCCCAGCAGCACCACGGCGGCGAGCGGCGCGGAGATGTCCAGCAGCAGCCCGGCCACCACCAGGTACACCGCGATCGAGCCGACCCCGGGCCCGACCACGGTCAGCGCCTGCGCGAGGGTCGCCACGTCGCCGACGCCGATCGTGACGACCTCCCCGGCCCCGGCCCGCCGGGACAGCGCGGCGCCCAGCCGGGCCGCGTGCGCCACGACCAGCTTCACCGTCCGGAAGTTCGCGTCCATGCGCACCCGGGTCATCGTGCGGTGCCGCAGGATGCTCACCCAGGCGGTGACGACGCCGACCACGAACATCGTCGCCGTCCACCCGGCCAGTACGCCCATCCGCCCCGGCACCAGACCGTCGTCCACCGCGCGGGCCATCAGGTACGGCTGGCCGGCCATCAGCACCAGCCAGACGCTGCCCAGCAGCGCGCCGGCGAGCGACCGCAGCGGCTGGCGCAGCACCAGCCACCACAGGTAGTGCCAGCCACCCCGGGTGTCCGGTGTGCCCGGGTCCTCGTACGCGTCGATCACCGTCGTCCCCCCCCGTCCGCCAGGCCCTGGGCCGTGTCCGCGAAGTCCCGCCCGCCCCACGACGCGGACCCGACCTAGGCCAGACTGTCCCGCCACGCCCGGTGCAGGTCCGCGAACCTTCCTGTGCCCGCGATCAGCTCCGCCGGGTGCCCGTCCTCGACGATCCGGCCGTGCTCCATGACCAGCACCCGGTCGGCGATCTCCACGGTGGACAGCCGGTGCGCGATCACCACGGCGGTACGACCGCGCAGCACCGTCGACATCGCCCGCTGCACGGCCCGCTCCCCGGGGACGTCCAGCGAACTGGTCGCCTCGTCCAGGATCAGCACCGCCGGGTCCGCGAGCAACGCGCGTGCGAACGCTACCAGTTGGCGCTGACCTGCGGAGATGCGCCCCCCGCGTTTGCGTACGTCGGTGTCGTAACCGTCGGGCAGCGCGCTGATGAACTCGTGCGCGCCGATCGCCTTCGCGGCCCGCTCGATCTCCTCGCGGGTGGCGTCGGGCCGGCCGATCGCGATGTTGTCCGCGACCGTGCCCGAGAACAGGAACGCCTCCTGCGTCACCATGACCACCCCGCGCCGCAGTTCGGGCAGCGCGAGCTCGCGAAGGTCCACGCCGTCCAGCAGGACCCGCCCCTCGGAGGGGTCGTAGAACCGGGCCAGCAGCTTGGCCAGGGTCGACTTGCCCGCGCCCGTGGAGCCGACCACGGCGACGGTCTGCCCGGCCGGGAGGGTCAGGTCGAAGCGGGGCAGCACCTCGCCGCCGGTGCGGTAGGCGAAGCTGACCCCGTCGAAGACGACCTCGCGGCCCGGGAACTCACCGTCCGACGGCGGGAGCTCGCGGGGGGTGGCCGGTTCCGGCACGGACGGCGTCTGCGCCAGCAGTCCGGCGATCTTCTCCAGGGAGGCGGCCGCCGACTGGTAGGAGTTCAGGAACATGCCGAGCCGGTCGATCGGGTCGTACAGCCGGCGCAGGTACAGCACCGCGGCCGCCAGCACACCCAGCGCGAGCGAGCCCGACGCCACCCGGTAGGCGCCCCACAGCACGATTCCCGCGACCGCCGTGTTGGCCACCAGACGGGACCCGACCACGTACCGCGCCATCTCCAGCAGCGCGTCCCCGTTGATCCCCTCGTGCCGTCGGTTGAGCACGCCGAACTCGGTGTCGTTGGCCGCCTCCCGGCGGAACGCGCGCACCGGCCGGATGCCGTTCATCGTCTCCACGAACTTCACGATCACCGCGGCGATCGCCGTGGACCGCGCGGTGTACACCCGCCCCGCGCGCCGCCGGTACACCCGCACGAGCTGGTACAGCGGCACGAAGGAGGCCATCGCCACCGCGCCCAGGCCGAGGTCCAGCCACAGCAGCATCGCCGAGATGTAGACGAAGGACAGCACGACGGTCACCAGCTCCTGCAGCCCCTCCTCCAGGAGTTCGCGCAGCGACTCGACGTCGGTGGTGGACCGGGAGATCAGCCGGCCCGATGTATAGCGCTCGTGGAAGTCGACGCTCAGCGCCTGCGCGTGCCGGAAGATCCGGCCGCGCAGGTCCAGCAGCACGTCCTGGCTCACCCGGGCGGAGGCCTCGACGAACCAGAACTGCAGCACACCGGAGAGCAGCGCGCAGACCAGGTAGCCGGCGGCGACCGCGACCAGCGGCCCGTGGTCGTGGTGCCGGAGCGCGGGTACGGCGCTGTCGAGGGCGTAGGCCACCAGCAGCGGGCCCGCCTGCACCGCCGCCTGCTGGAACAGCAGCAGGAGCGTGGTGAGCACGACCCGGGCCTTCATGGGCGCGAGCAGCGAGCGCAGCAGGGCCGCGGTGGCGCCCGGCGGGGTGGGCAGGACGTCGTGGTCGAAGGGGTCGCCGGACTCCTGGGGGC
>NZ_JAJSZC010000220.1:0-13262 GCF_036815105.1 Streptomyces sp. IBSBF 3136 | reverse complement strand
CACGTGGCGCTGGAGTGGCAGCACGTGCAGACCGGCGAGTGCGTGGGTGTCCGGGTCGGTGATGATCACGCCGTCGACGAGTTCGGGGCGGGCGGCGAGGACGCGGGCGTGGTCGGCGGGGTCGACGGCCTGGGCCAGGTAGCGCCAGCCGGGCAGGGCGGGGATGCCGTGTTCGCCGAGGTACTCCACGGTGGCGAGCACGTCCGGACCGGGCGGCAGCAGTCCGCCGTCGCCGAGGGCGCCGAGGATGCGGGCGTCGTCGGCCGCGGCGGTGCGCAGCTCGAACAGGTGCCGTTCGGCGGCGGAGACGGCGTCGTCGAGCAGGGTGCGCAGTTCGTCGGCGTAGCGGTCGAGTTCCTCGGGGCCGAGCGGGCCGTCGGTGAGGGGGCGGGTTCCTTCGGCGGAGTCCGGCCCGGGCGCGGGCGTGGCCGCGGTGTCCGCCGACCTCGGTGCCGGCACGCCGGGCCGTGCCGTGGTGGGGGCGCCCGGCAGGCTCAGCAGCTCGGCGAGCCGTTCCTCGGCGGCCAGGGCCTCGGCGAGGCGCCGTTCTGCCTCGTAGGAGCGCTCGGCGGCGGTGGCCGCGTCCGCTGCGCGGGCCGCGGTCAGCTCCGCGCGTGACTCGGCCGAGGCGGCCTCGCGCGCGTGCTCGGTCGCCTTGCGGGCGGCCTCGCGCGCGGTGTCCCAGGCGGCCACGGCGGCCTTCTCGGCGTCGTTCGCGGCGAGGGCGGCGCGGGCGGGGTCGGCGTCCGGGGTGCTGTCGTCGAGCCAGCCCGCGCGGACCGCCTCGGCGGTCTCCTGCTCCACCTCGGTGAGGCGCTGGCGCAGGTGTCCGGCCTCGCTGCGGGCGCGCTGGGCATCGGTGGCCGCTCCGGTGGAGTCCCGGTAGGCGCTGTCGCTGACCTCCTGGAGGGCGGCGGAGCGCTCCTCCTCCTCGTTGGCGAGGGCCTCGGCGCTCTCGGCGGCGGCGTGCAGGGCCCGTACGAGGTCGACGGCGGCCTTGGCTCGGGCGGCGAGGGCGGGGGCCGCGTCCCGCTCGGCCTCCTGGATGGCGGCGGAGACGCGCGCGGCGCGGTCGGACGCGGCGCGGTGGCGCAGTACGGCCTCGGCGGCCTGCCACGCGGAGTGCAGGGTGCGCGCGTCGGCCAGTTCGCGCTTCTGGGCGGCTGCGGTCTTCTCGGCGGCGGCGAGCGCCAGGGAGGCGTGCCGGTAGGCGAGTTCGGCGGCGACCAGGGCGCTGCGCTCACGCGCGCCCTCCGAGTGCGTGACGGCGTAGGCGGCGGCCGTGACGCGCTGGGCCAGGTCGGTGGCCCGCACCCGCTCCCGCACGGCGCGGGCGGAGAGCCGCCGGGCCAGGGTGCGGGTACGGCGCTCGGCGCCGGTGTGGATGTCACGCGCGCGGGAGCGGGCGCCGGCGGCCTCGACGATCCGCCCGAGCAGGTCGACGGAGCCGGCCGTGAAGTCGCGTTCGGCGATCAGCTCGGCGCGCCGTCCCAGCTTGTTGCCGAAGCCGCTGACGAGGTCCGCGAGTCCGTCGGTGTCGCGGGTGTCGGTGACCGCGCGCAGCAGCAGGTCGGTGAAGTCGGAGTCCTTCTTGACCGCGAAGAGGCCGGCGGCCTCGCCCTCGTCGGCGTTCATCTCGCGCTGGTAGCGGAAGAGTTCGGGGTCGAGGCCGAGGTCACCGAGGTGTTCGATCCAGCGGTCGTGGATCTCCTCCCAGTGCACCTCCAGGTGCGGGTAGGCCTTGCCGGCCTCCGTGAGGGCGTCGCGGAAGCCCTTCATGGTGCGCCGGCGGCCCTGGGCGCCGGATGCGCCCTCGACGGGCGGCCGTACGGCGGTGGACTCGGCGACGGGCAGGTTGTCCAGGCTGAGGCCGGGGCCGGGCCGGAAGGAGTACCAGGCCTCGGCGAACTTCCGCGGGTCGTTGGAGACCTGGCGTCCGCGCCACTCGCTGGCCTTGCCGACCACCACGCACTCGCCGGTCTGCACGTGCTGCCACTCCAGCGCCACGTGCCCGCAGTCGTCGGCGAGCAGGAACTTGCGCAGCACGCCGGAGCTGGCGCCGCCGAGGGTGTTGCGGTGGCCCGGCAGCATGACCGAGAAGATCAGTTTGAGCAGCACCGACTTTCCGCCGCCGTTCTCCAGGAACA
This sequence comes from Streptomyces sp. IBSBF 3136, assembly GCF_036815105.1. NCBI lineage: Bacteria > Bacillati > Actinomycetota > Actinomycetes > Kitasatosporales > Streptomycetaceae > Streptomyces > Streptomyces sp. IBSBF 3136. Next base: position 11,115 of record NZ_JAJSZC010000220.1, on the reverse strand, counting down.
GCACGCCGGCGGGCGCGGGCCGGCGGGGCGGGCCGGACGGCTCGTCCGCGAAGAACTCCGCCTGCGTGGGCGCGGGGTCGGGCACGGGCTCGCCCACGCCCCGCAGGTCAAGCACGGTGTCGGCGTAGCGCGCACCGGCGGGCCCGATGGAGTAGAGGCGGACCCGGGACAGCTCGTACATGGCGGACTCTCGCGTTAAGTCTTCGGAAAGGTGCGGTGGTTCGGGGGCCGCGGCGGCTCGGGGCCTCGGCCGCGGGGCGTCAGGAGTGGAACGGCAGCCCGGCGTCGGCCACCAGTTCCAGGTCCTCGGTGTCCTCGGCGGGCAGCAGGCCCGGGGTGCCGTCGGTGACCGGGACGACGCCCAGCTCCAGCAGTTCGGTCATGGCGGCGCTGCCGGCCATGTCGCGCACCTGGAGCTGGTAGCGCGCCGTGGTGCGGTAGGTGCCGCCGTGTTCGTCCCCGGTGCGCTGCAGGAAGCCCGAGTCGGTGAGGAAGGCCGCCGCCTTGGCCACCATGCCCGTGGTGGAGGCGGCGGGCCGGCGCGCGTCCTTGGTGGCGCCGGTGGCGCTGCGTCTGGCCCAGATCCGCCAGGCGGCCTCCAGGCCGGGCGCTTCGGTCGCCGGGTCGGTGTTCTGGCCCTGCTCCTCGGCGCGCTCCTCCAGCCGGCGGCAGGCCTGCCGTACGAAGGCGTCGACCCCGTTGACGGTGACCCGGCCGATGTAGGAGTCGTCGGCCAGGTCCTCGGGGCGCGGGAACGCCAGTGCGGCCAGGGCGAGATGGGCCAGTCCGTGCAGGAAGCGGTCGCCGGAGTCGGCGGCGGTGCGACGCGCGTAGTCACCCATGCGGACGGCGAACACGGAGTCCTCGGCGGCCGTCACGGCCATCCCCGCGCGCGGGGACACCTCCAGCACGACGAGCCCGAGACCGGCGGCGACGGCGTCCGCGAGCCGCGCGAACGCCGGGTCGTCACGGTAGCGACGCAGCAGTTCCGTGTACTCCTGGTCGCGGGCGGGCTGCAGTTTGGGCTGCAGCCCGAAGGCGACGAGCCGCGCCGCGTCGGCGGCGTCGGCGGGGGTGACGGCGGCGGGCGCCGACGGGGCCGGGGCCTCCGTGTCACTCCACTCGACGTGCTCGCTCACGGCTTGGGCTCCTTGTCGGGTTCTCGGTCTCGCTGGTGCCGGCTCATGCCGCTTCCGTCCGGTCCGCGGCCATGCCGGCCGCGTCCAGCAGGGCGGTGCCGACGATCAGGTCGGCGCCGCCGAACTCGGGGTCGTCCAGTTCGGTTCCGTCGTCGACGGCGAACAGCAGTCTCTCCTCGCCCTGGCGGTAGGCGGTGCCCACGGGCGGGCTGGCCGCGTGGACCGCCAGCAGGGCGACCAGGTAGGCCAGGTCGGGGTCGCCGGTCCGGCGGGCCTCGGCCAGCAGTCCGGACAGTCTGCGCGGTGCGTCGGCCGGCAGGTCGAGCAGCTCCATGGCGGCGGCGAGCTGCTCCTCGCTGAACCGGCTGTCGTCCGGGGTCGCGATCAGGTCGGGTTCGGGCATCTCGGCGCCGAGGTGCTCGCGCTCCACGGGCGGGGTCAGCAGGATGTCGACGAGGTCGCCGACCCGCACGGAGACCGGGGTGCGCAGCCCGGTGCCCTGGGCGAAGAACGCGTCCGTCACCCGGATCGCCCGCTCCAGGGGCAGCGGGAGCACGGGGGCGACCAGGTGGCCGTACAGGTCGAGGCCGGAGGTCGCGGTGGGTGTGGCGAAGGCCTGCCGGTCCTGTTCCGCGCGGAACAGCGGGCCGGCCTCCAGCAGGCGTGACTGGAGCTGGGTGTGCCGCCGGATGCAGTCCTTGACGATGTCCACCAGCTCGGCGGCGCGGCGCTTGTTCTCGGAGTCCTCGGTCTCGTCGCGCGCCTTGCGGATGTTGGTGAGGATCGCGTTCTCGTGGCGGTAGCGGTCGGCCACGTGGTCCAGGGCCTCGGCGATCATGTCGGGCACGGCGTTGAGCCAGTCGACCGCGCGGACGTTGCGGCGGGTGGCCTCCAGGGCGCGGCGCAGGGTCTCCGAGTACTGCACCGTGCGGTAGCGGGCCTGTTCGGCGGCGAGCTGGGCGTCGGCCAGGCGGCCGCGGTTGATCAGCACCTCCAGCTTGACCTCGGCGGCGATCTGCGCGCTGGTGACGTCGGTGTCCAGGGCGCCGACCAGGACGTTGACCGCTTCGTCCGTCGTGCGGAGGTAGACGGTGCCGCCGGGGCCCGGTACCTCCTCGATCAGCTTGAAGTCGTAGTCGCGGCGGACGTAGGTGCCGTCCGGCTCGAAGGTGCCGTACACCGCCCGGAAGCCGCGGTCGACGCTGCCGACGTTGATCAGGTTCTCCAGGACCCAGCGGGCCACGCGCTCGTGCTCCCCGGCCGGCCGGTGCGGGGCCTGGGCGGCGATGCGCGGGACGAGCCGGGCCACGATCTGCTCGTGGTCGGCGCCCGTGTCGAAGTCCATGTTGAGGGTGACCAGGTCGATCGCGGACAGGGCCACCTCGGCCATGCCGTAGACCGAGTACTCGCCCGCCAGGTTCGCCTTGCGCGCGTCGAGGTCGTGCAGCGGCGCGGTGCAGGCGAGCGCGCGCAGCCGCCGCGCCAGCCCCTCGTCGGCGGCCGGGCCCGGTGCCGGGCGCGGCCCCGCGCTGAGCTGGGGCGGAACGCTGTCCGTCGAAGCAGGCGAAGTCACGGTGCACAGACTAGGTCCTCGGTCTGACAACGACCCAAACGACGCAGAAGCGACGGCCGTCACAGAGGCGCGTCAGGCCCCGGCGCCGTCCTCGCCGACCCGCCGCAGGTAGACCTCGACGACCCGTTCGAGCGAGTCCGAGAGATAGGTCTCCAGCAGCCGCTCCGCCCGGTCGCGGTCGCCGTCCTGGAGGGCCCGCAGGATCTGGCGGTTGCGGGCGAGGTAGGGCTCGTGCAGCCGGCGCGGGTCGTCGACGACGTGGAAGGCGAGCCGCAGCTCGGCGAAGACGCTGCGCATCAGCTCGTCGGTGCGCTCGCTGCCGGCGAGCGCGACCAGCTCGCGGTGGAAGTGGATGTTGGACGTGCCCAGCGCTTTCCAGTCGTTCTCGGCGGTGGCCAGCTCGCCCTCGGTGACGGCGGCGGCGAGCCCGTCCAGGCCGTACGGCGGCTCGCCGAGGCCCCGGACGACCGCGCACTCGACCAGCGTCCGGGTGCGGTAGATGTCCTCGACGTCCTCCACGGTCAGGACCCGCACGAAGACGCCGCGGTTGAGCTCGTGGACCAGCAGGCGCTCGTGGGTGAGCAGCCGGAACGCCTCGCGCAGGGTGTTGCGGGAGACGCCGAGCGCGCCGCCGATGGCGTCCTCCGACAGGCGGGTCCCGGGTGGGAAGAAGCCCTCGGCGATACGGCTCCGGAGGATGTCCGAGACGCGTTCGGCGGTGCTGGTGCGCCCCAGGAGGGCGCGGTCGTCGGCCAGTTCCGACAGCTGCTCTGCCATGCCCGGAATTCAATCGCAGAGCCGAGGACGAGACAACGTGGGTATTGAAGGATCGTTGAACGATCCTCTACGGTGCTCCGCAGAACGCCGGCACGGCACCGGTTCGACACCGGCACGAGACGACTCCGGCACGACACACCTCAGGCACGGCGCGACCCAGGCACGGCACAACTCAGGCACGGCACCGCTCAGTTCCCCGCACCCTCCGTCCCTCTCTGCGAGGTGCCCATGAGCACGACTCCCCCGCCCCGGCCCGTGACGTCGGACCTCCCACCCGCCCGAGCCGAACGAGCAGCCGAGGACCGCGCGTTCGGCTGGCTGCGCGCCCTGGGCCCGGACGGCCGACGCGCCTTCGCCGGCGCTTGCGGCGGATATGCCCTGGATTCCTACGACTACTTCACGCTGCCGCTGAGCATGGTGGCCCTCGCGGCGTACTTCGGCCTGGACAGCGGCCAGACCGGCCTGTTCACCACCGTCACGCTGGTGGTCTCCGCGGTCGGCGGCGCCGCCGCGGGGGTCCTCGCGGACCGGGTGGGCCGGGTCCGGGCGCTGATGATCACGGTGGTCACGTACGCCGTCTTCACCGTGGCCTGCGGCTTCGCGCCCGACTACGAAACGCTGCTGGTCTTCCGCGCCCTGCAGGGCCTCGGCTTCGGCGGCGAGTGGGCGGTGGGCGCGGTCCTGGTCGCCGAGTACGCGAGCGCCAGGCACCGAGGCCGTACCCTCGGCGCGGTCCAGAGCTCCTGGGCGGTCGGCTGGGCGCTGGCCGCGCTCGTCTACACGCTGGTCTTCTCCTTCGCCGGCGACGACCTGGCCTGGCGCGTCATGTTCTGGACCGGCGCGCTGCCCGCGCTGCTCGTCGTCTGGCTGCGCCGTCGCGTGCACGACGCGCCCCGGGCCACGGCGGTACGCGAACAGAGCGCGCGGCGCGGCTCGTTCACGGCCATCTTCCGGCCCGGCGGGGACGACGGCCCGGGACTGCTGCGCACGACGGTCTTCGCCGGTCTGCTGTCCACGGGCGTCCAGGGCGGCTACTACACGCTGGCGACCTGGGTCCCGACGTACCTGAAGACCGAACGCGGTCTGTCCGTCGTCGGCACCGGCGGCTATCTCGCCTTCCTCATCTCCGGCGCCTTCCTGGGCTATCTCACCGGCGGTCACCTCACCGACCGGCTCGGCCGGCGCCGGACCATCTGGCTGTTCGCGCTGCTGTCCGCCGTGTGCACGCTGGCGTACGCGCACATCCCGCACGGTGCCGACACCCTGCTGCTGGTGCTCGGATTCCCGCTCGGCTTCTGCATGTCGGCGATCTTCAGCGGCTTCGGCTCCTACCTCAGTGAGCTGTACCCGACGGCGGTGCGCGGCACCGGGCAGGGCTTCACGTACAACACCGGCCGCGCGGTGGGCGCGGTGTTCCCGACCCTGGTGGGCTTCCTGGCCGACAGCTGGGGCGTGGGCGGTGCGCTGGTCTTCGGCGCGCTCGGCTACGGCCTCGCGGCACTGGCGCTGCTCGGGCTGCCGGAGACGCGCGGGAAGGAGCTGGCATGACGCGGCAGGACCGTACCGGGGACCGGCCCGTGACCCTCGTCGACGAGCACGCGCACGCGTGGAGCCCGCGCACCGCGCGGGAGCGCTTCCGGCAGGGACTCGCGGGCCCCACGGCCGGCGTGGCGGCGGGCCACACGCAGGCCAACCTGATCTCGGTGCCGGCCGACTGGGCGTACGACATGCTGCTGTTCTGCCAGCGCAACCCGAAGCCGTGCCCGGTGCTGGACGTCACCGACGCGGGTTCCCACACCACCGTCCTGGCCGACGGCGCCGACCTGCGCACCGATCTGCCGCGCTACCGGGTGTGGCGGGACGGCGAACTGGTGGCGGAACCGACCGACGTGCGGGAGCACTGGCGCGAGGACCTGGTGTCGTTCCTGCTCGGGTGCAGCTTCACCTTCGAGTGGGCGCTGGCCGCCGCGGGCGTCCCGATCCGGCACGTGGAACAGGGCCGCAACGTGCCCATGTACGTGACCGGCAGGCAGTGCCGCCCGGCGGGCCGGCTGCGCGGGCCCATGGTGGTGTCGATGCGCCCCGTGCCGCCGGAGCACCTGCGCACCGCGATCCGGGAGAGCGGCCTGCTGCCGGCCGTGCACGGCGGCCCGGTGCACTGCGGTGATCCCGCGGTCCTCGGCATCGAGGACCTCGCCCGCCCCGACTTCGGCGACCCGGTGGACGCCGCGCCCGACGACATCCCGGTGTTCTGGGCGTGCGGGGTGACCCCGCAGGCGGTGGTGACGGCCTCACGGCCGCCGTTCGCCCTCACCCACGCGCCGGGCCAGATGTTCCTGACCGACGCCCGTGACGACCAGTACCGCATGGTCGGCGTCGACTGACCCCGGCCGCGCACCCGCCTGCCCCGAGGACCGAAAGAGAACGAGGACCATGACCGCGATCGATCTGAACGCCGACCTCGGCGAGGGTTTCGGCCGCTGGCGGCTGACCGACGACGAGCGACTGCTGTCCGTCGTCAGCAGCGCCAATGTCGCCTGCGGGTTCCACGCCGGGGACGCGGCCACCATGCGCCGGGTCTGCGAGCTGGCCGCCGCGCGGGGGGTGACGATCGGCGCGCAGGTCTCCTACCGGGACCTCGCCGGGTTCGGGCGGCGCGCCATGGACGTGCCGCCCGCCGAACTGGCGGCCGAAGTGGCCTACCAGATCGGCGCCCTCGAGGTGTTCGCCCGGGCCGCGGGCTCGCGCGTGGCGTACGTCAAGCCGCACGGGGCGCTCTACAACCGGGTCGTGCACGACGAGGAGCAGGCCGCGGCGGTGGTCGACGGGGTGCTCCTGGCCGGCGGCGCGCTGCCGGTGCTGGGCCTGCCCGGCTCGCGGCTGCTGGACCGGGCCGCGAAGGCGGGCCTGCCGGCCGTCACGGAGGCGTTCGCCGACCGGGCCTACACCGACCGGGGCACACTGGTGCCCCGTGGCGGCGAGGGCGCCGTGGTGACCGATCCGGACGCCGTCGTGGAGCGTTCGGTGAGCCTCGCGCGCTCCGGCGTGGTCGTCGCCCACTCCGGCGCGCGGATCAAGATGCGCGCCCGTTCGCTGTGCCTGCACGGCGATACCCCTGGCGCGGTGGAGCTGGCCCGGCTGGTGCGCGAGCGCCTCACGGCGGCCGGGGTGCGGGTGGAGGCCTTCGCATGAGGGCGCTGCCCGTCGGCGACGACGCGCTCCTGATGGAACTGGACTCGGGCGCCCAGGCGCAGGCGCTGCACGCGGAACTGCTGCGCCGCCGCGCCGAGGGCACGCTGGCCGTCCGCGAGATCGTGCCGGCGGCACGCACGGTCCTGCTCGACGGCCTGGCCGATCCGGTGCGCTGGGCGTCCGAGCTCACCGCCTCGGTGGTACCGCCCGCTCCCCCGCGCGCGCGTGAGCCGGTCGAGTTGCCCGTGCGCTACGACGGCCCGGACCTCGCCGGGGTCGCCGCCCACTGGGGGGTGTCCGAGCGGGAGGCGGCCCGGATCCACGCGGGCACCGAGTTCACCGTCGCGTTCTGCGGGTTCGCGCCGGGTTTCGGCTACCTCACCGGGCTGCCCGCCCGCTACGACGTCCCGCGCCGGGCCACCCCGCGGACCTCGGTGCCCGCCGGCGCGGTGGCGCTGGCGGGGCCGTACACGGGCGTGTACCCGCGCTCCTCGCCGGGCGGCTGGCAGCTGATCGGCAGCACGCGGGCGGTGCTGTGGGACCACGCGCGCGTACCGGCCGCGCTGCTCTCCCCGGGCGACCGGGTGCGCTTCGTGCCGGTGGGGGACGCGTGAGCGACCGCGCGCTCGTCGTCGTACGGGCCGGGGCACTGACCACCGTGCAGGACCGCGGGCGGCCGGGGTACGCGCATCTGGGCGTGCCCCGCTCCGGTGCGCTCGACCCGGGTACGGCGGCGCTGGTCAACCGGTTGGCCGGCAACGGGCCGGACGCCGCCGTGCTGGAGACCACCCTCGACGGCTGCGCCCTGCGCCCGCGTTCGGCGGTGACGGTGGCGGTCGGGGGCGCGCCCTGCCCGGTCTCGGTGGACGGCCGCCCCGCCGCCTGGGGCGCTCCCGTGGCGGTGCCCGCGGGTGCGCTGCTCGAGGTGGGGGCCGCCGTGGCCGGAGTACGCGCGTACGTGGCCGTGTCCGGCGGCATCACCGTGGCGCCGGTCCTCGGCAGCCGCGCCACCGACCTGCTGTCGGGCCTCGGGCCCGCGCCGCTCGGCGACGGCACGGTGCTGCCGCTCGGCGTCCCGGCCGGTCCTCCCGCGCGCGTGGACGGTGTCCCGCAGCCGCGTCCGCCGGCCGAACTCGTGCTCCGGGTGACCCCGGGGCCGCGCGCCGACTGGTTCACGGCGGGCGCGCTCCGGGATCTCGCCACGCGCGCGTACCGGGTGTCCTCGGCGAGCAACCGGATCGGGCTGCGCACCGAGGGGCCCGCCCTCGAGCGGGCCCGGACCGGTGAGCTGCCCAGCGAGGGCATGGTGCTCGGCGCGGTGCAGGTCCCGCCGGACGGGCGTCCGGTGGTGTTCCTGGCCGACCACCCGACCACCGGGGGCTACCCGGTGATCGCCGTGGTCCGCGCCGCCGACCTCACGGCGGCCGCGCAGGCGGCCCCGGGCACGCCGGTCAGGTTCGTGCCGGTACGCCGCCGCTGAGGCCCGGGGACGGGATCGGCCGCCGACAACGCGGCCAGCGCCTCGGTCACGGCGGCGGAGGCGCGCAGGTCGAGCCGGGCGCCGGTGCCGCGGGCCCGGTGCCGCAGCTCGTCGGCGGCCAGCCGCAGCAGCTGGGGCAGCAGGTCGTCGCAGCGCCGGACCACCCAGCCGGTGCCGGCGGTGGCGAGCCACCACAGCCGCGCCGCCCGGGTCGGCGCCGGGAACTCCGGCTCGGGCGACGGCGGCGCGCCGGTGGCCAGTCCGGACGCGGTGAGCAGGGCGTGGAAGCGCACCGCGAACTGCCGGTGGCCGCGCTCGCCGGGATGCAGCCGGTCCGCGCTCCACAGGGCGCGGTCGGTGAGCCAGGCGCCCTGGGAGGCGTGCAGGTGGACGGCGCCGTAGCGGTCGGACAGCGCGTGCACGACCGCGTTGACCGCCTGTTGCCGGCGGGCCAGCGGGCGGGCGAGGGCGCCGGGGAGTCCGAGCATCGCTCCGGGGTCGGGCAGGCAGGCGGTGAGCAGCGTGGCACCCTGGCCGGTGAAGGCCGCGCAGACCGCGTCGAGCCGGGCGGCCACGGCCCGGACGTCGAAGGTGCGGCGCAGGGTGTCGTTGACGCCGACGACCACGGACACCAGGTCGGGGCGGAGGGCGAGCGCGGCCGGCGCCTGCCGTTCGCGCACGTCGCGCGTCTGGGCCCCGCTGACGGCGAGGTTGGTGAACTCCACCTGTCCGGCGTCCTCGGCGAGGCCGTCGGCGAGCAGCGCCGCCCAGCCCCGCCACCCGTCGCCCACCGGGTCTCCCACGCCCTCGGTCAGCGAGTCCCCGAGCGCCACGAAGCGGACCGGTCTCATGCGGCGCCCTCCCGCGCGGCGGGGCCGGCCGGCGCGTCCCGCCGGCCGAGCACCTCGGTGTCGTGCGCCGCGAGGAACGCCTCGACGGCCGTTCCCCAGCCGAAGCACTCCGCACGCGCGCGTGCCGCCTCGCGGCGCTCGCGGCCGGGACGCGACAGGACCGCCTCGACGGCGTCCGCGAACGCCTCGGCTCGGTCGGCGGCGACCGCGCCCGCGGCGCCGATCACCTCGGGCAGCGCCGACGAGGCACTGGCCACCACGGGGGTGCCGCACGCCAGGGCCTCCAGGGCGGCAAGCCCGAAGGTCTCGGCGGGCCCGGGGGCCAGGCAGACGTCGGCGGACGCCTGGAGCGCGCCCAGCGCGGCCCGCCCGGAGACGTGCCCGAGGAAGGTCACCGGCAGCCCGCGGTCCCGGGCGCGCTGTTCGAGGCGGCCCCGCAGCGGCCCGTCCCCGGCCACCACGAGCACCGCGCGGCGTCCGCGCCGCACGAGCTCCTGGAGGGCGTCCAGGGCCGTGCCGGGCCGCTTCTCGACGGAGAGCCGGGAGCAGAGCACGAGCAGCGCCTCGGCGTCGCGCGCGTGGCGAGCGCGCAGCCCGGGGTCGCGCAGCGCGGGATGGCGTTCCATCAGGTCGACGCCGAGCGGCGCGCGTACGACGTTGCGGGCGCCGATCCGTACGAACTCGCGCTCGGCGTACTCCGTGGTGCACACGACCCGCGAGTAGACGTGCGCGGTGCGGGTGTTGAGGGAGTCGGCGGTCCGCCGGGCGAGGTGGTCCGGCAGGCCCCAGGTGCGCAGCACGCCGTCGGCGGTCTCGTGCGAGACCATGACGGACGGTACGCGGGCGCGGCGGCCCCAGCGGCCGGTCCACCGCAGGGTGGTGCGGTCGGAGACCTCCAGGCGGTCGGGGGCCAGGTCCTCCAGGAGGGCGGTCACGCGCCGCCGGTCGGTCAGGACGCGGTAGCCGCCGGTGCCGGGCAGCACCGGGCCGGGCAGCGTGACGACCCGTCCCTGCTCGGTGTCGCGGTCGGTGTACCGCTCACCGGGCACGATCAGCACCGGTTCGTGTCCGGCGGCCAGGTAGCCGCGGCCCAGTTCGCGCAGGGCCGTGCGCAGGCCCCCGGAGGCGGGGGTGACGAAGTTGGCCAGGCGGACGATGCGCAGGGGCGTGCCGGTCATGCCACCACCGCCGGCCTGCGTGCCGCGAGCACGTCCTCGTAGTGCGCGATCAGCTCGTCGCCGACGGCGGCCCAGGTGCGCTCCCGCACCCGGGCCCGCCCGGCGGCGCCGTACGCGGCCCGCATACCCGGGTCGGCGGCCAGGGCGGCCACGGCCTCGCTGACGGCGGGCGCGTCGTGCGGCGGGACGAGCAGTCCGGTACGGCCGTGGGCGACCAGGTCGAGCGGGCCGCCGGCGGCGGGCGCGACCACCGGCACCCCGCTGGCCATGGCCTCCTGAACGGTCTGGCAGAACGTCTCGAAGGGGCCGGTGTGCACGAACAGGTCGAGCGAGGCGAAGATCCGGGCGAGCTCGTCGCCGGTCCTGCGACCCAGGAAGACCGCGCCGGGCAGGGCCTCGGTCAGCGGGGCCCGGCTGGGGCCGTCGCCGACCACCACCAGGCGGACGCCCGCGAGTCCGGCGACGCCGGCCAGGAGTTCGACGTGCTTCTCGGGGGCGAGGCGGCCGACGTAGCCGACGATCAGCTCGCCGTTCGGGGCCAGTTCACGGCGCAGTGCCGCGTCGCGGTGGTCCGGCCGGAACCGGGCGGTGTCGACGCCGCGCCGCCACAGCCGGACGCGGGGCACCCCGTGCGCCTGGAGGTCGTGCAGGGCGGCGCTGGACGGGGCGAGGGTGCGGTCGGCGGCGGCGTGCACGGAGCGGATGCGGCGCCAGGCGGCCGCCTCGCCCGCGCCCACGTAGGTGCGGGCGTAGCCGGCCAGGTCGGTCTGGTAGACGGCGACGGCCGGGATGCCGAGCCGGGCGGCGGCCGCCATGCCGCGGACGCCGAGGACGAAGGGACTGGCGAGGTGGACCACGTCGGCGCGGTGCCCGGTGAGTGCCGCGGCGAGGCGGCGGCTGGGGAGGGCGACGCGGACCTGGGGGT
>NZ_JAJSZC010000219.1:0-18187 GCF_036815105.1 Streptomyces sp. IBSBF 3136 | reverse complement strand
ACGCTGAGGGGCGCCGCCGGGGCAGGGCGGGTCCACGGCGTCGGCGTCCGCCCCCCCAGGTCCCGGCCGGGGTCCGGCGGTAGCCTGCTGCTGAGGACAGCGATGGGTGAGGACGTGTGCATCCGGCTCCTCGGCGGGTTCGCCGTGACGGTCGAGGGCCGCCCGGTCGCCGCCGGGGCATGGCGCCTGCGCAAGGCTCGCAGCCTGCTGAAACTGCTGTCCCTGGCGCCGGGACATCGGATGCACCGGGAACGGCTCTACGACCTGTTGTGGCCGGAGCTCGACCAGGCGGCCGCCGCGAACAACCTCCACCAGGTGCTGCACGCCGTGCGCCGGGCACTGGCGTCCGCGGGGGCCCGGGCCGAGGTCGTGGTGCTCCGCGACGACATGGTGCTGCTCGACGGCGGCGACGGCGACGTGCGGATCGACCTCGACGCGTTCGACGCGCTGGCCCGGCGGGCCTCGCACGGCGGCGGTGTGGCGGACCACCGCGCCGCGCTCGCCCTGGCCGCTTCCGGACTGCTGCCCGAGGACCGCTACGAGCCCTGGGCGGACGAGGCGGCCGGGGCGCTGGAGACCCGGCTCACCGTGCTGCGGCTGGGGCTGGGCGAGGCTCTCGAGCACGAACACCGCACGGACGAGGCCATCGACGTGCTGCGCGTCCTGATCGCGCGGGACCCCCTGCACGAACCCGGCCACCGGGCCCTGATGCGGGTGCTGGCCGGCGCGGGGCGGCGCCCGGAGGCACTGGCCGTCTACGAGCGACTGCGCGACGCGCTCGGCGAGGCCACCGGCGCCGATCCCGACCCGCAGACCCGCCGCCTGTACCGGGTGCTGCTGACCGACTCGGTCGAGGACCCGGACCCGCGCCCTCGGCCCCCGCGGCACAACCTGCCGGCGCCGGCGACCGCCCTCGTCGGGCGGGAGCGCGAAATGGCCGAGGTGGCGCGGCTGTTGGGGCGCGGCAGGCTGCTGACCCTGACCGGAGCCGGCGGCTGCGGCAAGACCCGGCTCGCGCTCGCCGTGGCGGCCCGTCGGGTCGACGGCTTCCGGGACGGGGCGTGGTTCGTGGACCTCGGCGCCCTCGCCGAACCGCATCTGCTGCCCGAGGCGGTGGCGGCTGCCCTGGGGCTGCACCTCCCGCCGTCCGGCGGCGCGCGGGACGCGCTGATCGCGCAGCTGGGCGGCCGGGAGACACTGCTGGTGCTGGACAACTGCGAGCACCTGATCGAGGCGTGTGCCGCGCTCGCCTCGCAGGTGCTGGCCCACTGCCCCGGCGTCTACGTGCTGGCGACCAGCCGCGAGCCGCTGCGCAGCTACGGGGAACGCACCTTCCGGGTGCCCTCCCTCGAACTGCCGGACCCACGTCGGCTGCCGACCCTGGAGGAACTGGGCCGCTTCGCGTCCGTGCGGCTGTTCGTGGAGCGGGCGGCGGATGCGGCCCCCGGCTTCCGGCTGACCCCGGGCAACGCGGCGGCCGTGGCGCAGATCTGCTTCCGGCTCGACGGGATGCCGCTGGCCCTGGAGCTCGCGGCGGCCCGGGTGCACGTGCTGGCCCCGCTCCAGATCGCCGAGCGGCTCGACGACGCGCTGGCCCTGCTCGGCCGGGGCACCCGGTACGGCGCGACCCGTCAGGAGACACTGCTGGCCACTCTGGAGTGGAGCCACCGGCTGCTCGACGACGACGAGCGGCGGCTGTTCCGGCGGCTCGCGGTCTTCTCGGGCGGCTTCTCCCTCGTCGCGGCCGAGGAGGTGGGCGCGGACGGCTCCCCCGCCGTCCCGGTGCTCGATCTGCTCGGCCGGCTGGCCGACAAGTCCCTGGTGTGGGTGGAGCCCCGGCAGGACGAGGTCCGTTACCGGCTGCTGGAGACCATCCGGCAGTACGCGGCCGGACGCCTGCGGGCCGCCGGGGAGGAAGCGGCCACCGAGGCTCGGCACCGGCACTTCTACCTGGCCCTCGCCGAGACGCAGGACCACGAGCGGGCCACGGGGGTGTCGGGCGCGACCTCGCTGGAACTGGAGGCCGACTACGGCAACCTGAGGGCCGCCCTGCGCTCCTTCCTGCGCCACGAACCGGCCGACGCGCTGCGCCTCGCCGTCGCCCTGCGGTCGTTCTGGCCCGAACGGGGGCGGCTCGCCGAGGGCCGGTGCTGGCTCGACGACACCCTGGCCGCGGCGCCGGAGCCGACCCCGCAGCGGGCGAGGGCGCTGATGGGCCAGGCCGTGCTGGCGATCCGGCTCGGTGACGGCTCCCCGCTGGAGGACATCGCCGAGCAGATCGTCGGCATCCACCGGCTGCGGCGGGACCCGCCGGCGCTGGCGTACGCCCACTGCCAGCAGGCCGTCCTGCTGTGGATGCACGGCGCCCCGGACCGCGCCCGAACCGCCCTCGACCTGGCACGTGCTCTCGCCGAGGAGGCGGGCGACCCCTCCGTGCTCGCCGCCGCCGCGCACCTGGAGGGCGTCTGGGCCGTCTGCCGCGGCGAGGGCCGGGCGGCCCGCGAGGCCTGCGCGGCCGGACTGCGGCTGCTCGACGACGTCGACGCCGCGAGCGAGCCGTTCTACCCCGTCATGACACCGGGCTACGCGGTCGAGGACGACGACGCGGCGGGACAGGTGTCGCTGTTCTTCGAGGAGACCGTGCTCGCCGGCCGCGCGGTCGGCCCGTCCCGGGCCCGGGGCTACGCCCTGGTGAACCTCGCGTGGGCGAGCCGGCTCGACGGCGACACCGGCGCCGCCGCCGAGGCGGCCGAGCGGGCCGCCGACCGCTTCCGCGCGCTCGACGACCCGCACGGCGAGTCCCTGGCGCTCAACGTGCTCGGCAACGTCCACCGGGGCCGGGGCGACTTCGACGCGGCGCGGAAGTGCCTGGACGCGGCGCTGGCGATACGGGGCCGGCTCGGCGACCGCCGGGAGGAGGGCATCACCCTCGGCTGCCTCGGCCTGCTGCACCTGGCCGAGGGCGACACCGAGGCCGCCCGGGCGACGCTGGCCCGGGTCCTCGCCGGCTTCGAGGAGACCGACGACATCCCGGGCACCGTCAACAGCCTGCTGCACCTGGGTCTCGTGGCGCGGCAGGCCGGGGACACGGCGCGCGCCCGCCGTCTCCTGGACCGCGCCCGGCGCCTCGAGCACGTCGCCGGGTCGACCAACGCCGCCGGCTGGGTCGGCCTGATGCTGGCCCGGCTGCTGTGGCAGGCGGGCGAGCGCCGGGACGCCAGGGCGGCGGCCGACTGGTCCGGTGACCTCTTCGCGCGGCTCGGCGACGCCCGGGGCCCCGCCCTGTTGCGGCGCGCGGTACCGCCCGAGCCGGCCCGCAAAGCGGCTGCTGAGTGAGTGCTAAGAGCCGCTGCCTACGGTCCTTGGTGTCGGTCAGAGCACATTCGACACGAGGAGCCGACCATGTCCATCGACACCGCACGGGGCGTCCTGGGGGACGCCACCATCGCCGAACTGGAAGCGGGCCTGCGCGGCAGCGTCGTCCGCCCGGGCGACGCCGGGTACGACGAGGCCCGCGCCGTCTGGAACGGGGCGCACGACAAGCACCCGGCGCTCGTCGTGCGCTGCGCCGGGACCGCGGACGTCGTCCGCGCCGTCGAGTTCGCGCGCAGCCAGGACCTGCCCGTCGCCGTGCGCGGTGGCGCCCACAGCATCGCCGGGTTCTCCACCTGTGACGACGGCATCGTCATCGACCTTTCGCGGATGAAGGGCGCCCTCGTCGACCCCGTACGGCGGCGGGTGGTCGCCCAGGCCGGCATGACCTGGGGCGACCTCGACCACGAGACGCAGGCCTTCGGCCTCGCCGTGACCGGTGGGCTGGTGTCCAGCACCGGTATCGCCGGCTTCACGCTCGGCGGCGGGGTGGGCTGGCTGCTGCGCCGGCACGGGCTGGCCTCCGACAACCTGACGGCGGCCGAGGTGGTCACCGCGGACGGCCGGGTGGTGCGCGCCGATCCGAGGGAGCACTCCGAGCTGTTCTGGGCCCTGCGGGGCGGCGGCGGCAACTTCGGGATCGTGACCTCGTTCGAGTACCGGCTGCACCCGGTGGGCCCGCAGATCCTGGGCGGCCTGATCGTCTACCCCGCGGAGCAGGCCAGGCAGGTGGTCACGGGCTGGCGCGAGCTGACCGGAGACATGCCCGACGACCTGACGACACTGGTCAACCTGACGACGGCACCACCTCTGCCGTTCCTGCCCGAGGAGGTCCACGGCAGCCGGATCGTCGCGCTGCTGGGCATGTACGCGGGCGACCTCGCGACCGGCGAGGCGGCCGTCGCTCCGCTGCGCAAGCTGGGCACGCCCGTCGCCGACGTCATGGGCCCCATGCCGTACACCGCGATGCAGTCGCTGATCGACCCGCTGTGGACGGCCGGTGCCCACAACTACTTCACCTCGGCGTTCATCGACCCGTCCGACACCGCGCTGGAGTCCGTGCTGCGCCACCACAGCGGGACCCCGACGCCGTCCAGCGAACTGCATCTGCACCAGCTCGGCGGTGCCTTCGCCCGCGTACCCGCCGACGCCACCGCCTTCAGCCAGCGCGATCACGGCATGCTGTGCAACGTGATCGCGCGGTCCCCCGAGGCCGCGGGCTTCGACGCGCACGTCGCCTGGGCACGCGCCACCCGCGAGGACATCGCGCGGCACGGCCGTGGCGCGACGTACGTCAACTTCACCGGCGACGGCGCCGAGGACAAGGTGCGCGCCGCGTATCCCGGCGCGGTGCGCGAACGGCTCGTCGCGGTCAAGGACGCCTACGACCCCACGAACATGTTCCGGCTCAACCAGAACATCCGGCCCTCGGCCGCAGCCTGACCGCGGCCGTCCGCCGGGGACCCGGCGGACGGTGGAGGACCCGGCGGGCCGGGGCGCGTGATCGCGTGCCCCGGCNCCCCCCCCCCCCCCCCCCCCCCCCCCCCCCCCCCCCCCCCCCCCCCCCCGGGGCCCTGTGCCGGTGTGTCAGGCGTTCCCGGTGTCCTGCACCCGCTCGCCCTCGGCCTGGGACGGCTCGGACCGGGGGACGTCCGGGTGCTGTTCCACGCCGGTGCGTTCGGTCGGCTCGTCGCGCTCGCCCTCGGCCTGGGAGGGAGTGTGCGAGTACAGCCCTTCGTCGTACTCCGAGGCTCCGTTGCCCATGACGGCCCCCTTCGCTCGCTCACCCTCCATACTCCTCCCGGAACCCCTACGGGGCGACACAGCTCAGGATTCCGCGAGCCGGGCACTGATGCGTTCGGCGTCGGCGTGGGACAGCTCGGCGTAGAGGGCGAGGGCGCTCCCCCAGGCGGCCCGGGCGGCCTCGTGGTCGCCGGTCGCACGGTGGACGTCGCCGATGCGGACCAGGGAGCCGGCCTCCTCCGCCGGTACGCCCGCCTCCCGGTAGAGGGCGAGCGCCCGGCGGTATCCGGCGAGGGCCCGCGGATGGTCGCCGAGGTGATGGTGGGCGTAGGCGATGCTGTCCCAGGTGGCGGCCTGTCCGACCTGGTCGCCCAGTTCCTCCAGCATGGTCAGGGCCTCGGAGCAGTGGTCCAGGGCCTGCCGGTACTCCCCGAGCGTCGCGTGGGACCAGCCGACCGCGTTCAGGGCGGAGGCCTGCGCGGCCGGGCTGCCGGTGGCACGGAGCACGTCGAGCGCCAACTGGTCGTGCCGCAGCGCACCGTGCAGGTCGCCGCGCTGCTCGGCCTCCCAGGCGAGGCTGCGGTGGACGCTGGCCCGGCCCGCGTCGTCCCCCAGCCCGGTGAAGAGGTCCAGGGCCCGTGCGAGGTGGACGGCGGCTTCGTCGTGCAGGCCGAGGCGGCCCTCGGCGCGGGCCAGGCCACGGACGCTGTGGGCCTCAAGGACGGGGTCCGCGAGGCGCAGCGCCGCGGCGTGCGCGGTGTGCTGGACGGCCACCCAGTCGTGCCAGTGCCCCTGCCGGTCGAAGAACCGTTCGAGGGACGACACCAGGAGGCAGGCCACGCGGTCCGCGCCGGAGTTCGCGGCCGCGTGGACGACCGCGAGCAGCACCGCGTGCTCGGCGGTGAGCCAGGCCAGGGCCCGCTCGTCGTCGTCGAGTGGTTCGGGGCGGGTGTCCTCGGGGGCCGGGTCGAGCGGCATCCCGTCCGCGTACGGGGCGATCAGCAGACCGGCGGCGTGCGCGGTGTGCAGGTAGTGCCGGAACAGCCGGTCCGCCGCGGCCCGGCGGGCGGGTCCGTCGTGCTCGGCGTGGGCCAGTTCGGCGGCGTGGGCGCGCAGCAGGTCGTGGAAGGCGTAGCGGCCCGGGGTGTGCTCGCTGATGAGGTGCGCCCGGCTCAGCTCGGTGAGCAGCGTGTGCGCCGCCGGTACGGTGAGCCCGGCGAGGGCCGCCGCGGCGGGTGCCGTGACGTCGGGGCCCGGGTGCAGTGCGAGCAGCCCGAACAGGCGGCCGGCGTCGGGCGGGAGGGCGCGGGAGGACCAGGAGAAGACCACGCCGACGTCGGCGGACGCGTCGGCCCTGCTGAAGGCGTCGAGGCTGCCGTGGGCCTCGCGCAGTTCGGCGGCGACGGCCGACAGGGAGAAGTGCGGATGGGTGGCCGCGCGGGCGGCGACGCAGGCGAGGGCGAGCGGCAGTCCCGCGCACAGCGCGGTGATCTCGGCGACGGCCTCCGGTTCGGCGTCGGTACGCTCGACGCCCAGACGGCGGACGAGGAGTTCGCGCGCCTCCGCCACGTCGAGCGGCCGCAGTGTGAGGGCGTGGGCTCCGTGCGCCGCCACCAGGTCGGTCAGCCGGTCGCGGCTGGTGACGATGGTGAGGCAGCCGGGTGCGGCGGGCAGCAGCGGCCGCACGTGTTCGGTGTCCCGGGCGTTGTCCAGCAGGACGAGGAAGCGGCGGCCGGCGAGCATGCCGCGGTACAGGGCGGTCTGGGCGTCGAGGTCACGCGGGACCTGCTCGGGGGGCACTCCCAGCGTGTCCAGGAAGCCGCGGACGGCCTCGGCCGGGGTCATGACGGCGCCGGACGGGTCGAAGCCACGCAGGTTGACGTAGAGCTGTCCGTCCGGGTAGCGGTGGCTGACCCGGTGGGCCCAGTGCACGGCGAGCGTGGTCTTGCCGACCCCGGCCATCCCGCCGATCGCGTTGACGACGACCGTGTCGGTGGCCCCCGCGTCGCTCGACAAAGCCCCGAGTGCCTGGTCGAGTTCGGCCCGGCGACCGGTGAACGTGTCCAGGTCGTAGGGGAGTTGAGCCGGCACGGAGACCGCGTGCGGGACGGGGGCGGCGGTGGCCGCCGGCCCCTCACCGGAGTGTGTTCCCGCGGTTTCCGCTCCGACGGCCGAGAGGGGTGTCCGGCCGAGCAGGGCCGCGTGGGCGTCGCGCAGTTCCGCTCCGGGGTCCATCCCCAGCTCGTCGGCGAGCCGGGACGCCACGGTGCGGTAGGCGGCCAGCGCCTCGGCCCGTGCGCCGGTGGCCGAGAGGGCGAGCATCAGCCGGGCCAGGAGCGGTTCGTCCAGCGGGCTGTCCACGGCGGCCGCGCAGAGCCGGGGCAGGACCGTGGCGGGCACACCCGCGCCGAGCGCGGCGTCGGCGGCGTCCTTCAGGGCGGCCAGGTACTCGCGGTCCAGGGCGCCGAACGCCGCGTGGGCGCGTGCCTCGGCGGGGATCCCGGTGGCGGCGGGGCCCTGCCACAGGGACAGGGCTTCGGTGAGCAGGCGCGCGGCCCGCGCCGGGTCCGCCGCCGCGGCGGCCCGGCGGCCGTCGGCGAGCAGGGCGCGGAACCGCAGCAGGTCCAGGGAGTCACTTTCGGTGACCATCCGGTATCCGCCGGCGCCCCTGAGGAGCCAGCGGCCCGCGCCCCGGGCGGGGAGCCCCGGCTCCAGCAGGCGGCGCAGGGAACCGACATGCCTGCGAACCATGCTGAGCGCGGTTCCGGGTGGGTTCGGGCCCCACAGCACGTCGATGATCTCCGCCGTCGCGACCGGCTGACCTGCCCGGACCAGCAGCAGGGCGAGCAACGCACGTTCCCGCGGGCCGCCGAGGTCGAGCTCCGCCCCCGCCCGCCAGGCACGGACGGGTCCGAGCACCGCGAACCGCGCTGTCTCCGGTGTCACGCCTCTCCCCCTCCGCACCCCTGCCGATCACTCTACGTCATGCCGTGACCCTCAGTCACAAGGTGTATGTTCGTCCCGCGTACTGAGGAGGCCCGCATGATGTCGCTCGATCTCCACCCGATCTTCCGCAACAACCGCGACATCGAACTCGCCTTGCGGCAGTTCCTGTTCCGGGCGAACAACTCCGGTGAGACGGTCGTGGAGATCATCCCGGGCAAGGGGTCGGGCCGGCTCAGGGAGCGCGTGCTGGCGTTCCTCGACCAGAAGCACATCAGGAAGCTCTACGTCCGCCGGGAGGTCGACTCCGGCAACGCGGGGCGGATCCTCGTCCATTTCAGGTGACGGTCGCTCGTCATCCGGCGCCGGTGACGGCGTAGTCGCCGATGACGTACCGTGCTTCGTCGTCGACGGCGTCCGCCGACCGGTCCAGGGTGATCCGCAGCGGGTGCCCGTCACCGGAGTAGCGCGCCTGCGCCGTGTCCGCGCCGTCGCGCCGCGCCTCGGCCAGTTCCCTCAGCAGCGCGCCGATGGTGGGCACCGCGTCCGGTGCCCGGCGCACCACGGCGCGGCCCTGCTCGTCCAGCCCGGCCACATGCGCGACTTTCCGATCGCGTACGGTCACCCGGAACGTACCGATCAGCAGCCGCTCTCCCCCGGTCGACCTCAGGGTGTAGGTGTAGGCGGCAGGCTCCGTCCAGGCGGTGCTCCCCGCCTGTTCGGCCGGGTGGGACCGGGCCTGCCCCTGGCAGCCGGCGGCCATCCAGACGAGCCCCGCGACCAGCACCGGGCGGGACAACGGGAAACGGCGCGCGGAACGGACGAGTCTCATCAGGTGCCTCTCACCTTCGCCGGCGGTTTCTCCTTCGACGCCGGTGGACGACGAGACGTTCATCCACTGTCACGCCTCCTCCGGCTCCGCAGGCAGGTTGCGCCGCAGCCACACCCCCACCGCCGCCACGAGCACCACCGCGCACCCGGTGAACACCAGCCCGGCACCGCGCAGCCCCAGCGCCAGCGACATCGCGCCCACCCCGACGACCGGCAGCGAGATCCCGATGTACGCGACGACGAAGAACGCCGAGATGGTGGCGCCCTGGTGGGTCTCGGGGGCCGCGGAGCTGACCTCCGTGAGCCCCGCGCGGAACGCCATCCCCTGCCCCACGCCACCGGTGGCCGCGCCGACCAGCAGGAACGGGAAGGACTTCAGGAGCAGCGAGGCGCCGATGAGGAGCAGCCCGGCGACGAGCACCCCGCAGCCCCAGGGCAGGGCTCTGCGGGCGCCGATCCGTCCCATGAGCAGTTGTCCGCAGGTCGAGGCACAGAACAGGCAGAAGACGACGGCACCGGCGACCGCCAGGTTGTGCTCCCCGAGCGTCTGGTTGAGGAAGGCCGGGGTCACGGCGGTGAACAGGCCGAGCACGGAGAAGCCGGCGAAGG
The DNA here is from genome assembly GCF_036815105.1 of Streptomyces sp. IBSBF 3136. NCBI lineage: Bacteria > Bacillati > Actinomycetota > Actinomycetes > Kitasatosporales > Streptomycetaceae > Streptomyces > Streptomyces sp. IBSBF 3136. The sequence goes on along the minus strand of NZ_JAJSZC010000219.1, from coordinate 8,689 downwards.
CGGCCAGGGCGCACGGCCCGAAGACCCCGCGCACCTCCGGCGGGACCGTCATGCCCTGGGGCCGCAGCGACGGCCGCGGGTCGCGCCGGCGCACGGTCTCGGGGAGCAGCCGGACGATCAGGGTGGCGACGGCCAGGAGCCCCAGGTGGACGGCGAACGGAAGTTTGAGAGGCGCCGGGGCGTACTCGGCGAGGATGCCGGACAGGAGGGGGCCCAGTCCCAGGCCGCCCATGTTGGCCGCGGTCGCCGCCAGTCCGGCGCGGCCGCGCCTGCCCGGCGGGGCGAGTTCGAGGACGGCCGCGGTGCCGGTGCCGCTCAGCAGTCCGGCGGAGAAGCCGGACAGCACCCGGCCGGCGAACAGCAGCGGCAGTCCTCCCTCGGCCAGGAAGCACACGGCACTGAGCGCGGCCAGGCCGAGCGCGGCCAGCAGCATCGGCCGCCGCCCCAGCACGTCGGAGAAGCCGCCCGCGACGAGCAGGGCGGCGATGACGCCGAGCGCGTAGACCGCGAACACGACCGTCACGACCAGTTCGGAGAAGCCGATCTCCTCGCGGTACAGGCCGTAGAGCGGCGTGGGCAGCGTGGTGCCCATCATCCCGACGGCGAACACGCCCGCCGCGGCCTTGTACCCGGGCCGGAACCGTCCCCGCCGGTCTGTCTCCGTCTCGCTGGTGATCACGCCTCACCTTAGCCAACGGTCAGGGGCATCCCTGTGCGATCGCAACGCCGCGCTCCGCCGTCCGGAGCGGCGCGGGATCGCCGCGGGGTCGTCGCGGTCTTGTCGCGGGGCGCGTCAGGCACTTCAATGCCGTCTACCTCCCACAGGAGAACACCTGTCCCACACACCCAGTGAAGGGGGCTTCTTGACCGCCGTACGCGTCACCGCCGTGACCGCGGCCGCCTGTGCCGCCGTGCTCGCCGCCGCCCTGCCCTCGTCCGCGATCAACTCCTACAACGCCTCCCCGGCTCCCGAACGCACCGAGGTCGGCGCCCTCGTGGCCGCCTGGGACGACGACGCTGATCCGGCGACCCCGGACCGGGTCGACTGGGTGTGCTCCGGCACGATGGTCGACGCGGACACGTTCCTGACCGCGGCGCACTGCACCAGCGACTGGCCCGCCGGCGTGCGGTTCTACGTGTCGCTGGACCAGGACGTCCAGGCCGGGCTCGACGCCGCGGCGAAGCGTTACCCGGGCGATCCCGCCGCCCAGGCGGCCGCCGTCGGCGTGGCGGGCACCGCCCGCACCCACCCCGACTACCCGGGCCCCGCCTCCGACCCGCACGACATCGCGGTGATCGAGCTGCCGGCCGCGCGGGTCGCCGCCCGCTGGTCCTTCACCCCGGCCGCACTGCCGACCGCGAACCAACTGGGCGCCCTGGCGCCGCAGGGGCTGAACTCCACCGACTGGGTGGTCGCCGGTTACGGCACGCAGGAGGCGGTGAACGGCCCCGGCGGGCAGACGCATCCCGGCGGCGGCGTCCGGATGAAGGCGCCGCTGTCGTTCGACGCCCTGAACCCCGCCTGGGTACGGCTCGCCATGACCCGGCCGCAGGGCAACGGCGGCGCCTGCTACGGCGATTCGGGTGGCCCGAACTTCGCGGTCCTGAACGGCAGGCGGGTCCTCGCCGCCACCACCATCACCGGTGACACGCCCTGCTACGCGACGAACGTCGCCTACCGGCTCGACACCCCCGGTGCCCGGGCCTTCCTGTCCCCTTACGTCGACCTGCCCTGAGTTCCGGTCCCTTCCCCCGGGGAGGGGACCCACTCCCGCCGGTTCGGCGCGACCGGCTCATGCCGCGGTCGGTGCCGCTCGAACAGGTGCTGATCCGATCACCGTGAGGGAGAGCGGGGCGAGCGGTCCGAGCTACGTCCGGGCCGCCGCGGTGCGCGGATCGCGCCGCGTGTGCCGGCCGTCTGGACCTTCCCGGCGGGACAGGGCACCGTACAGCCCCGGAGAACGGTTCCCCCACACCAACCGAGGGCTGTCCACATGTCGATGGCACCAACTGTCCTGCGCCTGGCGGGCGCGGTCGCCGGCCTCGTGCTCCTGGCCGCGCAGACGACGACGGCGTCCGCCGCGCCGCCGCCCCGCCCGCCCACCGCCCCACGTGCCGCCTCCGCGGCCGCGCAGACCTGGTATCCGCCCCTGTCCACCCGGGGCCGCTACATAGTCGACGCCCGGGGCGACCGCTTCCGGCTGAAGGGCGCCAACTGGGACGGGGCGCAGGGGTCCTGGACGGGCAGCGGCGACATCGGCGATCCGGCGAGCCATCACGCGGGCCAGGACTCCCACGGGATACCGCTCGGCCTCGACCGCGTTCCGCTGGACGGGCTGCTCGCCGACTTCCGCGAACTGGGCATCAACACCGTCCGGCTGCCGTTCTCCAACGAGATGATCCACAGCACGGCCGCGGTGCCCGACAGTGCCGTGGACGCCAACCCGCAGTTGCGCGGAAGGACACCGCTTCAGGTCTACGACGCCGTCGTGGACGCGCTCAGCCGGGGCGGGTTCGCGGTCATCCTCAACAACCACACCAACACCTCCCGTTGGTGCTGCGGGGTGGACGGCAACGAGCGGTGGAACACCGGGCAGTCGACCCGGCAGTGGGCCGACGACTGGGTCTTCATGGCCCGCCGCTACGCCGGGGTCCCGGGGGTGGTCGGCGCCGACCTGTACAACGAGGTCAGACGCAACGTCCTGGACGACCCCAACTGGGGCCTGAGCGACGACCACGACTGGTACGCGGCCGCCCAGCTCGCCGCCGACCGGATCCTCACCGAGGGCGACCCCCGTCTGCTCATCGTCGTCGAGGGCATCAACTGGACCGGCCTGCCCGTCGACGGGCTCCCGCACGGCCGGCCGCAGCTCACCCCCGTGCGCACGCTCTCGCACACCCTCGTGGACGCGCACAAGCTGGTGTACTCCGCCCACTTCTACGGCTACACCGGTCCGCACCACAGCGGTGCCACCGGCATCGGCGAGACACATGACCAGCGCTACCAGGACATGACCCGCGAGCAGTTGGGCGCGGCGCTCGACGACGAGGCGTTCTTCGTCGAGGAGAGCGGCCGGCACTACACGGCGCCCGTCTGGGTGAGCGAGTTCGGCATCGGGAGCGGCGAGACGAACCCGGCGGCCCGCACGTGGTTCGGCGACATGACCGACTACCTCGCCGACCACGACGCCGACTTCGCGTTCTGGCCGCTGGTCGGCTTCGAGGGCCACGACGACTGGGCGCTGCTGCGCTACGACGGTGCCGGGCACCGCTCCGGTGTCCTCGACGCCGGCGACTGGCGCGGCACGGCCTGGCGGCACCTCATGTCCGCGCCCGGCACGACCGGACCCGTGGCGTCCGTGCCGACCTGGCGGATGCTGGCCACCGGCCACGGCGACGCGGTGGAGTCGCTGCGCGCACGGGCGGCGGGCGACTGGGACCCCGGGGCCCGCAAGGCCGCCTGCCCGGACGGGCTGCGGCTGGTCGGCCTGGGGCACACCAGCGGCCGTGGCCTGTGCACCGACGCCGGCACGGCGGCTCCGGCCACGGACGCGGGGCAGACCGTCGTCACCGACGAGCGGTACGTGCCCGCCGGCGGCGACTGGGCGTCGGGGTACACGAAGCTCCAGTGCCCCCCGGGCGGTCTGCTGACCGGCTACAGCGTGCGGGGGGAGCGGGTGTCGGCGGCGCTGTGCGTGCCGGGCCGTACCGCGCTCGCGGGGGCCGCCCGCACCGTGTGGTTCGACCGGTCCGACAACCGTCCCGTCGGTGCGGCGGGCGGTGACTTCGCCGAGGGCGACTACAAGGGGCAGTGCGCGGCGGACGAGTACGCCGCCGGGATCGCCTTCACCACGCGGTTCGGCAGCCGCCCCGGGCCCGCCGCCCTGCTGTGCCGCACATTGCCGTGAGCGCGTGACCGGCCGGGTACCGCGGCGGCCGTGGTGGTCGCCGTAGGTGCCCGGCCTTGGCAATGATCGAGGGCGGGAATATCGTCCTGATATGTCGCGTGAACGCCATACGTCCCACGGTGGGGCGGTCGACACCCCGAGTGACGACTCCGCCGGGCCGTTCGTGCGCGACCCGGGTCGGGCGAGCGACCCGCCGGTGGGCGACGGCTCGGTGGACGACGCGCTCGGGAGCGGCCTGACCGACGTCATGCGCCGCACCGGCGCCTCGATCGGCGGTCTCTACCTGATCGACGACCCGGCACGGATGCTGCGGCTGGTGGCGCTCTCCGGGCTGCCGGTGGAGTTCAGCCGGCCGTGGCAGCGCCAGCCGCTCAACGCGCCCGTACCGGTCGCCGACGCGATCCGGGACGACCGCCTGGTGTGGGTCGGCGGGCAGGACGACATGACGCGCCGCTACCCGCGCGCCGCGGCCGTCCTGCCGTACCGCTTCTCGCTGGCGGCGGTCCCGCTGAACGGGGTGCGCCGCTGCTGGGGAGGCATGGTGCTGATGTGGCCCGGCGATCACCCGCGGGACGCCTCGTCGCGCGAGCGGAGCCACATCACCGCGAGCGCGCACCGGCTGGCGCGGCTGCTGGACGACTCGCCCCGGCCGCCCGTCCTTCCCGAGGTGCCGCGGGCCCTCCCGCTGGAGACCGCGCGCCACCCCGGGCACACCCACATGACCGCGGTCGACTATCTCGAACGCCTGCCCGAAGGAGCGGTCGCGCTCGATCTGGAGGGCCGCATCACGTTCGTCAGCACGGCCGCCGCCCGGCTCCTCGGCCGGCCCGCGGAGCGCCTGCTGGGCGCACGGCCCTGGCAGGCGCTGCCGTGGCTGGACGACCCGGTCTACGAGGACCAGTACCGCACCGCCGTGATCAGCCGGGTCCCGTGCTCCTTCGACGCGCTGCGGCCGCCCGACCAGTGGCTGACCTTCCGGTTCTACCCGGACAGCAGCGGCATCAGCGTCCGGGTCACCCGGCACGACGACCAGGGGGCGGCGGACACCGCGCCGGCCACCGCCGGACGGCCCTCGGCGGCGCCGACCGGCCGCCTGTACCAGTTGGTGCACCTGGCGGCGGCCCTCACCGAGACGGTCACCGTACGCGACCTCGTCGGGCTCATCGCCGACCAGATCCTCCCCGCCTTCGGCGCGCAGGCGACGGTGCTGTCGGCGGCGGACGCCGGACGCCTGAAGATCATCGGTCACCACGGCTACCCGGACGACATCATCGAGCGCCTCGACGGGCTGCCCCTCGACACCGAACTCACACCGGCCGGACGCGTCCTGACCAGCGGCGTCCCCGCTTTCTTCGGCAGCCCGGACGACCTGGGCCGCGATCACCCGCGCGCTCCCCGGATGAGCGGCAAGCAGGCGTGGGCCTTCCTGCCCCTGGTCATCACGGGCCGGCCGGTGGGCTGCTGCATCCTGTCGTACGACGAACCGCACGTGTTCACGGCCGACGAGCGCGCCGTCCTCACCTCGCTGGCCGGTCTCATCGCCCAGGCGCTGGACCGCGCCCGGCTCTACGACACCCAGCACCGCCTGGCGCAGGAACTCCAGCGGGCCCTGCTGCCGCGCACCATGCCCGCCGTGCCCGGCCTGTCGGTCGCCGCCCGCTACCTGCCGGCCGGCCACGGCGTCGATGTCAGCGGGGACTTCTACGACCTGCTGCGCCTGGACGACACGACAGTGGCCGCGATCATCGGCGACGTGGAGGGCCACAGCATCGCGGCGGCCACCCTGATGGGACAGGTGCGCACCGCCGTCCACGCCCACGCCACCGCCGGCGCGCCACCGGACCAGGTCCTGGCCCGCACCAACCGGCTGCTGGTCGATCTGGACTCCGAGCTGCTCGTGTCCTGCCTCTACGCGCACGTCGACCTCACGCGCGGCCGGCTGACCCTCGCCGGCGCCGGCCACGTGCCCCCGCTCCTGCGCGAGGGCCCGGGGGCGGGGCGAGTCCTGGACATCGAACCGGGCCCCCTGCTGGGCATCGGCACCGACGTGCGCTATCCGGTCACCGCCACCGCGCTGCCCCCGGGAGCGATCCTCGCCCTCTACACCGACGGCCTGGTGGAACGGCCGGGGCAGGACGCCTCCCGGGCCACCTCCGACCTGCTCAGGCACCTCACCACGGCCGACGACCGGGACCTGGAGGAGCTCGCCGACAGCCTCGTCCACCATGCGTGGCCCACCGGCCAGTGCACGGACGACGTCACGCTGCTGCTGCTGCGCGCGGCACAACTGCACCACTAGCGCTGGCAGTTGCCGCCCGAGACTGTCCTGAACCGGCCTGCTGTTGTGCCCGCGAGCCCGCCTGACGGCGCGGCTCGGGCCCACTGGTCAGGCGGAGTCCCGCACCACCAGCTCCGGGTCGAAGACGACGGAGGCGGGCGCGGTGCGGGTGCCGTGGATGTGCTCGTCCAGGAGGCGGGCCATGTCGGCGGCCATCTCCTCGACGGGCTGGCGGACGGTGGTGAGCCGGGGCCGGCAGGCGACCGCGACGGTGGAGTCGTCGAAGCCGACGACCGCGACGTCCTCGGGCACCCGGCGGCCCTGCTCGCGCAGCACCTGGCAGGCCCCCTGGGCCATGAGGTCGTTGGCCGCGAACACACCGTCGAGGCCGGGGTGCTGGGCGAGCAGGTCGGCCATGGCCGCCATGCCGCTGTCCAGGGTGAAGCCGCCCTCGGCGACGGGGACGTACGGCTGCCCGTGCCGGGCCAGGGTGTCGCGGAAGCCGGCCAGCCGTTCCTGGCTCGCGGCGACCGCCAGCGGGCCCGAGACGGTGGCGAGCCGGCGGCATCCCCGGGCGAGCAGGTGCTCGGCGGCCAGCCGCCCGCCGTCGCGGTGGGCCAGGTCCACATAGCTGAGCGGGACCGGGCGGGAGGGACGGGCGAAGAGCACGGCGGGAAGCCGGGCCTCGGCGAGCAGCGCGGGCAGGGGGTCGTCGGCGTGGCTTGAGACGACCAGCGCGCCGTCGGCACGGCCCTGGCGCAGATAGGTCAGCACCTCCTGGCGGGACTCGGCGGACTCGGCGAACATCAGCACCGGGTGCACCGAGCGCGGCCGGAGGAAGCCGACGATCCCGGCGACCACCCGCCCGAAGAACGGGTCGGCGAACACCCGCGCGGCGAAGGCGGCCTGGGCCTCTTCCGGTGCGTCCCCGACGCCGGAGACCACCAGCGCGACGGTCTCGGCCCGCCGGGTGACCAGGGAGCGGGCGGCCCGGTTGGGCGCGTAGCCGGTCCGCTCGATCGCCCGGCGGACGGCCTCCTGGATCGCCGGGTCCACGTTGCGTACGCCGTTGACGACCCGGGACACGGTCGCCCGGGAGACACCTGCCTCCCGGGCGACGTCCTCGAGCGTCGGGGCCTGTCTGCTCATGCCCGCACCCTAACGGCCCCGCGGGCCGAGAGCATAGAGCGCTCTCCGTGACCGCGCCCCGCCGCTCAGGCCCGCTCGCTCACCCACGTCTCCAGGCTCAGCGGCACCTCACCGGCCGAGGGGCCGGCGAGCACCCGGCACGGACCGGGAAGCGTCCGCCACTCACCGGCGCGCACGTCCCAGTGGCGCAGCGAGCGCCCCGGGACCACCACCGTCGCGACGACCGTCTCGCCGGGCCGCGCCCTTACCTCCGTCCAGCCGGCGAGCCACCGCCGCGGGTACTCGACGGCGCTCACCCGGGGGCGGGCCAGGTAGACCTGTACGACCTCCCGTCCGGCCCGCCGACCGGTGTTGCGCAGCCGTACCCGCACGGTGACGTCCTCCCCCGGCGCGGTCCGCGCCGGGCCCGAGATCTCCTCGTACGACCAGGTCGTGTAGCCGAGTCCGTGCCCGAACCAGTAGGCGGGCGTACGTCCGGCGCGCAGCCAGCCGCGATGGCCGACGTGCAGGCCCTCGTCGTAGGTGAGGCGCCCGGCTTCCGGCCGGGTGCGGGTGACCGGGGCGTCGTCGAGCGCGGCCGGCCAGGTGGTGGGCAGCCGCCCCCCGGGCTCGGCCCGGCCGAGGAGGACGTCGGTGAGGCCACCGCCCGCCTCCTGCCCGGGGAACCAGGCGAGCAGCAGCGCGCCGACCTCGTCCCGCCAGGGCAGCTCGACCGGGCCGCCGCTGTTGACCACGGCCACGGTGCGCGGATTGGCCCGGGCCACGGCGCGGACCAGGGCGTCCTGGTCCGCGCCGAGCGAGAGATGGGTACGGTCGCGGCCCTCCTGCTCCTGCTGTTCGCCGGTGCCGACGACCACCACCGCCGCGTCGGCGTCCCGTGCCGCCCGGGTGGCAGCGGCCAGGGTCTCGGCGCGGCCGGGGCCGGTCGGCGCGGCGCCGACGACGGTGGCCCGGCCCGTGCCGGGCGCGAGTTCCCGGCGGGCGACGAGCAGTGGGGCCGTGCCCGCGGTCAGCTCCGCGGTCACCACCTGGGTCGGCGGGCTGACGTGGATCACGGCGGGGTCGTCGGTCGTGGTGCGGAACACCCCTTCCAGGAGCGGCCGTCCGTCGAGGTGGAGGCTCAGCCGGCCGAATCCGGCGACGCCGATCCGCCAGGGCCCTGTCACCCGTGGCCGCAGTCGCGCGCTGATCTCCACGGTATGCGCCCCCGCAGGCAGCGGTGGCTCCAACTGACGGCCGCTGAAGCGGTGTTCTGCGTGCAGTTCGGTGCCCGTGGCGTCCAGCACCCGCAGCAGGACGCCGGGGGCACGGGTGCGGGGGTCGGAGCCGAGCCTCGGGTCCAGCGGCGGGGGCC
>NZ_JAJSZC010000218.1:0-13298 GCF_036815105.1 Streptomyces sp. IBSBF 3136 | reverse complement strand
GCACCCCGCACCCCGCAGGCTCCCTCCGGCGCGCTCCCTCGGGACGTCCGCCACGTCGGCAAGCGGTTCGTGGACGCGGTCGAGTCCTTCACTCACGTCGCCGGCATTCGGTGACGTCCGCGGCCTCTCATCGGGCGCCCTGAGGAGGCGATCACGCGGTTCGGCTCACCGGCGTCGCCACTCCTCGGCCAGGAGCCGGTAGGAGTGGACGCGGTCCGCGTGGTCGTGGGTGATGGTGGTGATGATCAGCTCGTCCGCGCCGGTGGCTTCCTGGAGCTGTTCGAGCTGGTCGGCGACACGGGCCGGGGTGCCGACGAACTGGGTGTCGACCCGGTCGGCCACCAGGGCCCGGTCCGCCTCGGTCCATGGGTGCCGACGGGCCTCTTCGGGGGTCGGGAAGGGGATGGCGCCCTCGGCGGTGCGGATGCTGCGGACCCATGGGCCGTAGCCGGTGGCCAGTTCGCGTGCGGTCGCCTCGTCCTCGGCGACGACGACGTCGGCGGAGACGCTGACGTACGGCTTGTCGAGGTGATCGGACGGCTGGAAAGCGGCCCGGTAGCCCTCGGCGGCCTCCAGCACGGTGGCCGGGCTGACGTGGTAATTGGCCGCGAAACGCAGGCCGTTGCGGCCCGCCACGTCGGCGCTCTGGCCGCCGCTGCTGCCCAGTATCCATACCTCCACCTCGGCGCCCTCGCCCGGTACGGCGTGTGCCTCGACGCCGTCCGCCGAGCGGTAGTCGCCGCGCAGGAGGGCGAGGATGTCGTCGACCTGCTCGCCGTAGTCCTGCGCGTCGGCGCCGGGCAGGCGCAGCAGCCGTTGCTGGAGCTGGAAGCGGGGTGAGCGGGCCAGGTGCTCCGGGGAGAACCGCGGCGGGATCTTCAGGCCGTTCGGGGTGTGCCCGTCGATGACGGGGGTGGTGGTGGGCCGGGGGTCTGCCGTCCCGCCCGGTGAGCGGCCGCCGGAGCGGCCGAGGCCCAGGTCGAGGCGCCCGGGATGCAGGGCGTCGATCAGCCCGAACTCCTCGACGGTGGACAGGGCGGTCCGGTGTCCGAGTTGTACGGCCCCGGAGCCGATCCTGATCGTGGAGGTCGCCGAGGCGGTCAGGGCGAGCACGACGGCGGGTGAGGTGCCGGCGACGCCCGGGTTGAGGTGGTGCTCGGCGAACCAGTAGCGGCTGTAGCCGAGCCGTTCGGTCTGCTGGGCGAGGTCGATGGTGTTGCGCAGGGCGTCGGCGGCGGTGGAGCCGGAGGAGATCGGGACGAGGTCGAGGACCCCGAGCGGGACGGCGGACATGATCGGATGCTCCTAGCGGTCGGTGGACGCTGGTGCGGGCGTGGGGCCGTACGCGGGTGTGGGCGCGGCGGCGGCTCGGCCGACCTCGGCCGGCAGCGCGTCGTCGATCACCTCGCGGAAGCGCGCGCCGGTGGACTTCCGGACACCGGTCACGGGGTCCGGGGTGTGCGGGACGAGCGTGATGGCGAGGAACCTCACGAGGCCGCCCGCCGGGTCCGCCGCGCCCGGTCGTCGGGGTGATCCAGGCCGAGGTGGTCGCGGAGTGTGGTGCCCGTGTAGTCGTGGCGGAACACACCGCGTTCCTGGAGCAACGGGACGACCGTGTCGGCGAACTCGTCCAGACCGCCGGGGGTGATGTGCGGGACGAGGATGAATCCGTCGGCGGCGTCCGTCTGGACGAAGGTGTCGATGGTTTCGGCGACGGTCGCCGGTGAGCCGACGAACGACTGGCGGCCGGTGGTCTCGATGACCAGCTCGCGGATGGAGAGGTGCTCGGCCGTGGCGCGCTCGCGCCACTGCCTGGCCACCTCGATCGGGTCGCGGAACATCCGGACGCTCGCCCTGCCGCGGGCGATGGTGTTCTCGCCCGGGTCCGGGTCGATGTCGGGGAGCGGGCCGTCCGGGTCGTAGCCGGACAGGTCCCGGTTCCAGACGTGCTCCAGGTACCTGATCGCGGTCTGCCCGCTGACCTGTTGGCGCCGTACCTCACGTGCCCGCTCCCGCGCCTCCGCGTCGGTGTCGCCCAGGACGAAGGTCGCGGCGGGCAGGATCAGCAGTTCGGCGTGTGTACGGCCGTGGCCGGCCAGGCGTCGCTTGACGTCGGTGTAGAAGTCCCGTCCCGCCTCCAGGGTGCTGTGCCGGCTGAAGATGGCGTCGGCGCTCGACGCGGCGAACTCCCGACCCTCGTCGGAGTCGCCGGCCTGGAAGATCACGGGGCGGCCCTGGGGGCTGCGGGGCACGTCGAACCGGCCGGCGATGTCGAAGTGCTGCCCCCGGTGGACGAACGCTCCTGCTCGCGCGTCCTTGAGGAAGACGCCGGCGTCGCGGTCGGCGACGATCTCGTCACCGTGCCAGGAGTCGAACAGCTCGGTGGCGGTGGCGAGGAACTCCTGGGCCCTGGAGTAGCGCTGCTCCTGCGGGAGGAAGCCGCCGCGGCGGAAGTTCTCGCCGGTGAAGGCGTCCCAGGAGGTGACGACGTTCCAGGCGGCGCGTCCGCCCGACAGGTGGTCGAGACTGGCGAACTGGCGGGCCACCTCGTAGGGCTCGTTGAAGGTGGAGTTGATGGTGCCGGTCAGGCCGAGCCGTTCGGTGACGGCGGCGAGCGCGGACAGGACGGTGAAGGTGTCCGGGCGGCCTACCACGTCCAAGTCGTAGAGTCGTCCACCCTGTTCGCGCAGGCGCAGCCCCTCGGCAAGGAACAGGAAGTCGAACTTGGCGCGCTCGGCGGTGCGTGCGAAGTGTGCGAACGAGCTGAACTCGATGTGGCTGCCCGCCTGGGGATCGCTCCACACCGTGGTGTTGTTGACGCCGGGGAAGTGGGCGGCGAGGTGGATCTGCTTGACGGGCTTGCCCGTGATCGGGTCGCTCGTGGCGGCCTTCGTGTGGGTGGCGTTCGTGCTGGTGCGGCTCATGGTCGTGGGGCTCCTCCGGCTCAGGTGGCCGCGTAGCGGTTGGCGGGGCGAGCCAGTCCGAGCAGGCCGCGCAGGGTGTTCGCCTCGTAGGCGCGCCGGAACGCTCCCCGGTGCCGGAGTTCGGGCACCAGCGCGCGGGTGATCCGCTCCAGGTCGTGGCCGACGGCTCCGGGGCGCAGCCGGAAGCCGCTCAGGCCGGCCCGGTGGAGTTCCAGCAGCAGGTCCGCGAGTTGAGCGGGGGTGCCGGTGAACACCTCGGCGTCGGAGGCGAGGGCGTGGCCCGCGAGGTCGTCCAGGCGGCTCTTGCGGTCCCTGGCCGCCCTCGGGTCGTCGTCCAGGAACACGATCAGGTCACCGAAGACGTGGAGCACCTCCCCGGCCCGCCCCGCATCGGCCTGGCCGGCACGGATCTCGGCGACGGCGGCGCGGGCCTGGCCGGTGTCATGCGGGGTGACGTAGCCGATGTCGGCGCTGCGGCCCACCAGTCGGTACGGCGCGCTGTGGTGCGCGAGGGCGCTGACGACGGGCTGTCCCTGCGGTGGCCGGGGGGTGATCGAGGGCCCCTTGACGCTGAAGTACCGGCCCTCGAAGTCGATGTAGTGCAGTTTGTCGCGGTCGATGAAGCGGCCGGTGGCGGTGTCGCGGATCTCCGCGTCGTCCTCCCAGCTGTCCCACAGCCGGCGCACCACTTCGACGTAGTCGGCGGCCTCTTCGAGGAGTTCGTCGACCAGGGCACTGCCCGCCGGTGTGTCGATGTCCTCGGCACCGAGGCGGGGGAACGTGCGCCGGCCGAAGTGCGCCGCCTCGTCCTGCCGTGCCGACACCTTCAGACGCAGACCCGCGCGGCCGCCGCTGACGTAGTCGAGGGTGGCTATCGCCTTGGACAGGTGGAACGGCTCGGTGTGGGTGGCGACCACGGTAGGAACGAGGCCGATGTGCCGGGTCAGCGGTGCGATCCGGGCGGCGACGAGTACCGCGTCCAGCCGTCCGCGCACCTGGTCGGTGCGTCCGTCCGGCTCGGTGGGGTGCGAGGACTGGAGTCCGAGCCCGTCCTCGAAGGTGACGAAGTCGAGCAGGCCGCGTTCGGCCTCGGTCACGAGGTCGGCCCAGTAGCCCGCGGTGAGCAGGTCGTGGGGGCGGGCGCCGGGCTCGCGCCATGCGGCGGGGTGCCAGCCCGTGCCGTCGAGGGCGACGGCGAGGTGGAGCGGAGATTCTGCGGACACGAGGTGCCTTCCTGGGCGGCCGTGCGTCGATCGGTACCGGATGCGCGCGCGGAGGGGGCGGCAGCGGGCGGGCGCGGGTGGGTCAGGGGCCTTCCCCGGACGAGGCCCTGGCGGGGCCCGGACGAGCCCCGGACGAGCCCCGGGAGGGGGTCAGGACCGACCCCTGGCGGAGGTCAGGGGCGACAGAGCGCGCCGGCCACCCGCTGCAGGTCGATGTGGGCCCGGGCGTACAGGCGGACGCCGCCGGGCACGGCCTGGACCACGGGGAGCGCCCTTGCCGCACCGGCCGCCGTGAGCCCTGCGGCCGGGGGCGTACCGGTAGGCGCCACCGCCAGGGCGTGGCGGTCGCGTTCCGACGTGCTGGGCCTCATGTCGTCGCAGGTTAGGCGGTGCGGGGCGGCGGTAGGTGGAGGGCGTATTGCAGTTACGTGAAACCGTGCGCGCTCTTTCCGGGGGCTTGGCGGAGCGTGGCGGATGCTTCCTCCGCCACCTCGAACGCCCAGGTCAGCGGCGCATCCGGTGGGGCGTCAGGTGGCGCAACAATCCAGCAACACCACTATCCCTACCGGATGGCTAGGGTTCGGACCATGCCGCCCACCGACCGCATCCGAGACCACGCCGGCCAAGGCGCCGCGACCACGGTCGCCGCCCACCGCAGCCGGCGCAGGCTGCGCGCCGACCGGGCCAGGCAGCTCGCCGACCTGCTGCGCCGCCAGCTGCTCACCGGCGCTTTCCCCGACGGGGCGCTTCCCCACGAGTCGGCCCTCGCCACCGAATACGGCGTCTCCCGCAACACCGTCCGCCAGGCCCTCGACCTGCTGCGCACCGAGGGGCTCGTGGAGCGTCTGCCCGGTGTCGGCACGCTGGTCGTGGCCGAGAAGTACCCGCACGGCCTCGACCGTCTGATGGGCCTGGCGGAGACCCTCCGCGAACACGGGCGGGTGACCAACGAGGTCCGCACCATGGGACCCGTCCCGGCACCCGCTCCCGTCGCCGAACGCCTCCACGTGCCCCCGGGCGCCGACGTCCTCTACATCGAGCGCCTGCGCCGCCTCAACGGCCTGCCCCTCTCCCTCGACCTCACCTACGTCCCCCTCGACATCGGCACCGCGCTCCTCACCGCTGACCTGGAGAACACCGATGTCTTCCGGCTGCTGGAGGCGGCCTGCGGGCTCCCCCTCGGGCACGCCGAGATCACCCTGGAGGCGGTCAACGCGGACGCCCACTCCGCCGCCGTGCTGCAAGCCCCCCAGGGCGCGGCCGTCCTGATGCTGGAACGCCTCACGCATCTGGCCGACGGCCGGCCCGTCGACCTCGAGTTCATCCGCTTCCGCGGCGACCGCATCACGATGAGCGGCCTGCTGCGCCGCTCCCTCTGACGCCACACACACCGAAGAGCGCAACCTTCCTGGAGACAGCCATGCCCTTGGCGCCCCAGCGGGCCGACGTGCCCGTGACCATCGACGAGTCGAAGTGCATCGACGGCTGCACGCTCTGCGTGGACATGTGCCCGCTCGACTCCCTGGCCATCGACGTCAGCAGCGGCAAGGCGTACATGCACGTCGACGAGTGCTGGTACTGCGGCCCGTGCGCGGCCCGCTGTCCCACCGGAGCCGTCACGGTCAACATGCCCTATCTGCTCCGCTGAGAGGCCCGAACTCCCATGAAACGCACGGCAGTCGCACTCGCCGCCGCCACTCTGCTGCTCCCGCTGTCCGGCTGCGGCGGCAGCGCCGAGGCGGGCGACGGCTCCACGGTCACCGTCACCGTCGGATACCAGTCCAAGACCATCAACACGGTCACCGCCGGCACCCTGCTGCGTTCCCTCGGCTACTTCGAGAAGCAGCTGAACGCCCTCCATGACGGAAGGACGTACAAGGTCGACTGGCAGGACTACGCGACCGGTGCCCCCATCACCGCCCAGATGACCGCCGGGAAGATCGACATCGGCTCGATGGGCGACTTCCCGCTGCTCATCAACGCGGCCCGCGGGCAGCAGCTGGGCAAGCCCACCCGTCTGGTCTCGGTCACCGGCTACAACCTCAAGGGCGGCCTGAACACGGTCGTCGTCGCACCGGACTCCCGACTCACCTCCCTGCGGGGGCTGAAGGGCAGGAAGGTCTCCACGAGCGTCGGCTCGGCCGCCGACGGCACCCTCGTACGGGCCCTGCAGCGGGCCGGCATCGACCCGAACACGGGCATTGAGAAGCTGAACCAGCAGCCCGCGGTGGGAGCTTCGGCCCTCTCGGCGGGCAGCGTGGACGCGCTGTCGCAGTTCGTGGCCTGGCCGGGTCTGCTCGCCTACCAGGGCAAGGCGAAGGCGCTCTACGACGGAGCGCAGCTGAACCTGCCGACCTTCCACGGGGTCACCGCCCGTGCGGACTTCGCCCAGCGACGCCCGGCCGTGCTGGAGGCGTTCCTGAAGGCGCAGGCGGAGGCGACCGACTACCTCGACGCCCGTCCGGTGGAGGCGGCTGAGAAGGTCGCCGGGGCGACCGGCCTGCCTGCCGAGGTCGTCTACCTCTATAACGGCGCCCACGGCGTCTCCACCTTCGACCCGGCCGTCAAGCCGAGGCTCGTCGCCGCGCTCCGGCAGGACGTGTCCGTCCTGAAGGCGGCCAAGCTGACCGGCGACATCGACGTGGACTCGTTCGTCGACGACCGGTACGTCAAGAAGGCCCTGGGTGCCGGCTACGCCGGGCGACTCGCCGCCGGGCCGCCCGCCGCCGCGAGCGAGGTCTGGCCCGAGGGCGTCGCGAGGACACGGAGCTTCGCCTCCCCCGCCCGGCTCCTCGCCTACGTCGCCCGCCACCGGGGCCGCATCCGCGCCGCGTACGTACCGGACGCCACCACCGGCACCCTCTGGTTCGCCGACAGGGCCGTCTGGGTGGCGGACGGCGAGCGATTGCTGCCGTTCGTCGCCCCGGCCACCGCGCGGGCGTACACGGCGGCTCACATCGGCGCCCGGGTGATCACGTACACGGACGCCCTGGGGCGGGCCTCGTGAGCCGCTACCCCGGGCGGGCGGGCCGGCTCGCGCTGCGGGCCGGCTCCCTGGCCGCCGCGCTCGGCCTGTGGCAGCTGCTGACCACCCTCGACGTGAACGTGTGGCTGCGCTTCGCGCAGTTCCCGACGGTGACGGACGTGGCCCGCACCCTCGCCGACCGGCTCACCGGGCCCGACTACTGGACCGACCTCACCGACAGCGTCACACGTATTCTGACCGGCTTCCTGCTCGCCGCCGTCCTGGGCGTCGCCACCGGCGTGCTCGTGGCACGCTCGCGGCTCGCCGAGGACCTGCTCGGCCCGGTCATCGAGGTGGTGCGGCCCGTCCCGGCCATCGCCATGGTCCCCGTGGCCATCCTCCTGTTCCCCTCCAACGAGCAGGGCATCGTCTTCATCACCTTCACCGCCGCCTTCTTCCCCGTGCTGGTGTCCACCCGGCACGCGGTCCGCGCGCTGACCCCGGTCTGGGAGGAGGCGGTGCGCACGATGGGCGGCGGCCGGTGGCGGATCCTGCGGTCCGTGGTGCTGCCGGGCGCGCTGCCCGGCATCTTCGGCGGCCTGTCCGTCGGTATCGGCGTGTCCTGGATCTGCGTCATCTCCGCCGAGATGATCTCCGGTCAGTACGGCGTCGGTTACCGCACCTGGCAGGACTACACGATCGTCAACTACCCGGGCGTCTTCGTCGGCATGGTCACCATCGGCCTGCTCGGCTGGCTCACGTCCACCTCCGTCGAACTGGTCGGCCGTCGCCTCACCCGCTGGCTGCCCCGCACCTCGTACGTCCCGGGCGGCCGCCCCCGGCCCGCCCGCGCCGCCACGACCGCCGCCGAACCCGCCGACGCCGAGGCCGAGGAGGCATGCGATGAGCATCTCGTCTGAGACCGTGCCGGGCGCGGCGAAAACCCTGCCGGCGGGCTCGCGCGGCACCCGCCTCACCCTGCGCGGCGCCCTGCTCGGCCGGCCGGATGCACCGGCCGTGTCCGAGGTCGATCTGGAGGTCGCCGCCGGCGAGATCCTCACCGTCGTCGGCCCCTCAGGCTGCGGCAAGTCGACGCTGCTGCGCACCTGGGCGGGGCTGCTGCCCGCGCTGGACGGGGCGGTGGAACAGGACGGCCGGCGGCTGACCGGCCCCGGCGCCGACCGGGCGCTGGTCTTCCAGGAGGACGCCCTGCTGCCGTGGCGCACCCTGCGCGCCAACGTCGAACTGCCCCTCGCCATCCGGGGCCTGCCCCGCGCCCGGCGCAGGGAACAGGCCGAGGACTGGCTGACCCGGGTCGGTCTCGCCGATCGCGTAGGGCAGTTGCCGCACCGCGTCTCGGGCGGGCAGCGCCAGCGCGCCCAGCTGGCCCGCGCCCTCGCCGGACGCCCCCGCGCCCTGCTGATGGACGAGCCCTTCGGCGGGCTCGACGCCCAGACCCGCGCCGGCATGCAGGACCTGTTGGTGGAGGTGCTGCGCGGCACCGGCGCGACCGTCGTCTTCGTCACCCACGACGTGGACGAGGCGCTGTTCCTCGGCGACCGCGTGGCCGTGCTCGGCGCGGGCCGCCTCGTCGCCGTACGGGACGTACCGCGCCCGCGCGAGCGCGCCGCCCACGACGATCCGGCGCGCACCGCCCTGCGGCGCGACCTTCTCACGTCACTCGGTTCTTGAAAGGCACCCTGGTGGACACCCCTGTGAAGATCCCGGCCCGCACCGACGCCGAGGAGCTGACCTGCGACGTCCTCGTCATCGGCGGGGGCACGGCCGGCACCATGGCGGCGCTGACCGCCGCCGAGCGCGGCGCGGACGTCCTGCTGCTGGAGAAGGCCCACGTACGCCACTCCGGCGCCCTCGCCATGGGCATGGACGGCGTCAACAACGCGGTCGTCCCGGGCCGGGCCGAACCCGACGACTACGTCGCCGAGATCACCCGCGCCAACGACGGCATCGTCGACCAGTCCACCGTCCGCCAGACCGCGACCCGCGGTTTCGCGATGGTGCGGCGGCTGGAGTCGTACGGGGTGAAGTTCGAGAAGGACGAGCACGGCGAGTACGCGGTCCGGCAGGTGCACCGGTCCGGCTCGTACGTACTGCCGATGCCGGAGGGCAAGGACGTCAAGAAGGTTCTCTACCGGCAGTTGCGCCGGCGCGAGATGCGGGAGCGGATCCGGATCGAGAACCGGGTGATGCCGGTCCGCGTGCTGACCACCGAGGGCCGGGCGGTGGGCGCGGTGGGGTTCAACACCCGTACGGGCGCGTTCGTCACCGTCCGCGCGGGCGCGGTGATCCTCGCGACCGGCGCCTGCGGGCGGCTGGGCCTGCCCGCCTCCGGCTATCTGTACGGCACGTACGAGAACCCGACGAACGCCGGTGACGGCTATGCGATGGCCTACCACGCGGGGGCCGAGCTGACCGGTATCGAGTGCTTCCAGATCAATCCGCTGATCAAGGACTACAACGGTCCGGCGTGCGCGTACGTCGCCAATCCGTTCGGCGGCTACCAGGTCAACCGGCACGGCGAACGCTTCGTCGACTCCGACTACTGGTCGGGACAGATGATGGCGGAGTTCGCGGCGGAGGTCGCGTCGGACCGCGGCCCGGTCTACCTGAAGCTGAGCCACCTGCCGGAGGAGTCGGTCGCGGCGCTGGAGTCGATCCTGCACTCCACCGAACGCCCCACCCGGGGCACGTTCCACGCCGGACGCGGCCACGACTACCGCACCCACGACATCGAGATGCACATCTCCGAGATCGGCCTGTGCGGCGGCCACTCGGCCTCGGGGGTACGGGTCGACGACCACGCCCGTACGACCGTCCCCCGCCTGTACGCGGCCGGTGACCTGGCGTGCGTGCCGCACAACTACATGATCGGCGCGTTCGTCTACGGCGAGCTGGCGGGCGCCGACGCCGCGCGGTACACGCCGTACGAAGGGCCGCTCCCGGCGGACCAGGTGCGCGAGGCGCACGAGCTGATCTACCGACCGCTGCACAACCCCGACGGCCCGCCGCAGCCCCAGGTCGAGTACAAGCTGCGCCGGTTCGTGAACGACTACGTGGCTCCGCCCAAGACGGGCGCCCGGCTGTCACTCGCCCTGGAGGCGTTCGAGCGGATGCGCGCCGACATCGCCGAGATGGGCGCGCGGACCCCGCACGAGCTGATGCGCTGTGCGGAGGTCACGTTCATCCGCGACTGCGCGGAGATGGCGGCGCGGGCGTCCCTGGCCCGCACGGAGTCGCGGTGGGGTCTCTACCACGACCGGCTGGACCACCCCGAGCGTGACGACGCGTCCTGGTTCCACCACCTCGATCTACGCAAGTCGCCGTCAGGCGCGATGGAGTTCACGGCGCGTCCCGTGGCGCCCTACCTGGTACCGGTCCAGGGGTACACCCCGGTCGGCGGGCCCTCGCGCCCGCTCGGCCAGGTCCATCCGGAGCAGGTGGCGACGGCGGGTGCCCGGGAGGCGGCACCGGGGACGACGCGGCTGGAACCCGTCCCCGCCGTCACCACCCAGCCCGGCACCGACGCGGAGGCGCCGGCCGCACCACGGCTCCTTGAACTCCTCGCCCTCACCGAGGACCAGCCCGAACTGCCCACGCTCGCGCCCTACTTGACCGACGCGGAGCCCGCGGTCCGCCGTACCGCCATCGCGGTGCTGACGGAGACCGCGCCGGCGGGCACCGGAGCCGCCCTGGCCGCGGCGCTCACCGACACCGACGCGAGCGTCCGCGCGGCGGCGGCCGCCTCGCTGCGCGAGCTGGTCGAGACACTGGCACCGGACCCGCTCCTGCGTGACCGCCTCGTCGTCGCCCTCTCCGGGACCGATCCCGTCGTCCGTACCGCCGCCCTGGACATCCTGCGGGGGCTGCGTGCCGGCGACGAAGACCTGTTCGCGGCCCTGCTGCCGGACTCCGACAGCGGTGTCCGTGGCGCGGCGGTACGGGCGCTCGCGTCGGTCGGCGCCACCGCGGCGGTCGCCCGCGCGGCGGCCGCCGAACCGTCCCGCGAGGTCCGTGTCACGATCGCCAAGGCCCTGGCCGGCACCGGTCCCGCGGCCGACCCGGACGTGCTCCTGCCCGCCCTCGCCGAACTGGCCGACGATCCCGACGCGCTGGTGCGCGCGGCCGCCTACGGGGCCCTGGGCGCGACCGGCTGCCCCGGCCCGCTCGCCGCACACGCCGAGGCGGCCCTGTCCGACCCCGCCTGGCAGGTGCGGGCCGGTGCCGCCACCGCCCTCGGAGCCGCGGCCCCCGCCCTCGCCGTCCCCGCCCTCGCCAAGGCCGTGGCCGATCCCAACGCCGACGTCCGCAAGGCCGCCGTGCTGGCCCTGACCCGGCACCGCGGGTCCGGGGACGCCCGCGCCGCCCTGGCCACGGCCACGGCTGACTCGGACGCGGACGTCAGGGCCTACGCGGGGCGGGCCCTGTGAGACCGGGGCCCCGGGTGACCGGGGCCCGCGCGGGCTCACACCGCCCCCACCTGACCGGCGGCGGTCACGCCCAGGGCGTTCAGCCGGCCGCCGCCAGGAGGGCCGTGCGGCTGCCGAGCGCGTCGGAGAACCGGTCGACGATCTGGGCCAGCGCCGTGGCCGTACCCGGCGCGACGGTCAGCGTGCCGTCGTCACCGACCACGATGTCCCGGTCGAGGGTGAACCAGCCCTGGACGATGTGCGCGGCGCCCATGGAGCTGAGCACGGGGCGCAGGGCGTAGTCGATCGCCAAGACGTGCGCGGTGCTCCCGCCGGTGGCCAGCGGCAGTACGGTCTTGCCGGCCAGACCGTACTGCGGCAGCAAGTCGAGCAGCGCCTTGAGCAGCCCTGAGTAGGCGGCCTTGTAGACGGGAGTGCCGATCACGACGCCGTCGGCGCGGTCGAACAGCGCCGTCGCCTCGACGATCGCCGGGTGCTGGAAGTCGGCGCCGAGGAGCGCCTCGGCGGGAAGGGTGCGGACGTCCAGCGGGATCACCTCGTGTCCCTGGGCGGTGAGCCGGCTGTCGAGGTGGCGCAGCAGCCGGGCGGTGCGGGAGGTGGCGGAGGGGCTTCCGGAGACGGACAGGACGGTGGCCATGGTGGACCCTTCGGGGCTTCGGACGGTCGTGGGGACGGTGCGGGGCCGCGGGCGGCGGCCCCGCGCCTGTGGGCGGCCTGGGAGGACGGCTACTCGTTGGTCCTGGGCAGGCCGGGCGGGTTGACCTGAGACTTCGTGACGGCTTCGTCGGACAGGCCCCAGCGCCCCAGGACCTTGGCGTACGTGCCGTTGTCGATGATCTCGTCGAGGGCGTCGGCCAGGGCCTTGACCAGTCCGTTGTCCTTCTTGGTCGTGGCCGCGATGAGCCCCTGGAGGGTGGCGCCTGCGCCGGAGTAGGTGCCGACGACCTCCGACTTCCCGGTGGTGGCCGCGTGGTAGGCGGCGGTCGGGTTGGGGCCGAGGTAGAGGTCGATCCGGCCGGACTGGAGGGCGAGGTGGGTGTCGCTGTCGTTCTGGTAGTACTTGATGTCGACCGGCTTGAGGCCCGCCTTCACGTCCTCCTTGCTCCATTCGACGAGCAGCTTCTCCTGGTTGGTGCCGCTGCCCACGGCGACCGTCCGGCCCGCGACGTCCTTGGGCCCGCTGACCTTGAGGCCGCTGCCCTTCTTCGCCTCGAAGCCGAGGTTGTCCTCGCGGTAGGAGGCGAAGTCGTACTTCTCCTTGCGCTCCTCGGTGTCGGTGATGTTGCTGAAGCCGACGTCGTACTTGCCGCTGTCGAGGCCGACGAAGATGTTCTCCCAGGAGACGGTGTTGAAGTGCGGCTCGAGGCCGAGGACGTCGGCGACCAGGAAGGCGATGTCGGGCTCGACGCCGATGACGGTCTTGTTGTCGGTGGCGTAGTAGGTGAGCGGCGCGGCGGACCCGGAGGACTCGACGATCTCCAGGGTGCCTCTCCTGCGGATCGCCGCCGGGACCTCGGCGGCGATGGAGTCGACCTTGTCCGTGGTGACGCGGTTCTGGTCGGGGCTGTTGTTGATCCGCGTCGTGGTGCCCTTCGTCGCCGCGACCGCGGTGGTGCCGCCGTCCGAGGGGTTTCCGCAGGCGGCGAGGACGAGGGCGGAGGTGACTGCGAGCGCGACGGCGGCGGAGCGGCGGGCGGTGGGGGCGCCCCCTGTTCGAGCGGAGCCGGGAACCTGGGGG
>NZ_JAJSZC010000217.1:0-13562 GCF_036815105.1 Streptomyces sp. IBSBF 3136 | reverse complement strand
ACCTGGAGCACCTCCACCGCCCCCAGATCCCCCAGCTGCCCCGCCACCCGGGCGATCTCCCCGACACCGGGCAGGAAACACAGCACGTCACCCTCCCGCTCGGCCAGCGCCCGCCGCACCACCGACGCCACGTGCCCCAGCAGCACCGGATCGACCCACATGCCGTGCGGCGGCCGCACCGCACGACCCGGCGGCGCCCACACCACCTCCACCGGATACGAGACACCCTCGGCCCGCACGACCGGCGCACCACCGAGCAACCGCGCCCAGCCCTCGGCGTCCGTCGTCGCCGACGCCGCCACCAGCCGCAGCTCCGGCCGCAGCGCCTGCCGCACGTCCCACAGGAACGCGGCCACCGTGTCCGCGTCCAGATGCCGCTCGTGACACTCGTCCAGGACGACCACGTCCACACCGGCCAGCTCCTGGTCGCGCTGCAACCGCTGCAGCAGCACACCGGTCGTCACGACCTCCACGCGCGTGTGCCGTCCCACCACCCGCTCGCCGCGCACCGTGAAGCCCACGCTCTCCCCGGGCCGCTCGCCCAGCAGCCAGGCCATCCGCCGCGCCGCGGCCCGCGCCGCGATCCGCCGCGGCTCGGCCACCACGACCCGCCGCGCGGGACCACCGCCGACCAGCCCCGCCAGCACCAGCGGCACCAGCGTCGTCTTGCCCGTCCCCGGCGGCGCCACCAGCACGGCCGTGCCGTCCACCTCCAGGGCTTCGCTCAGCGCGGGCAGGGCGGAACGGACGGGCAGCGCGTCCAGGGCGTCGTCACGGATCACGCCCCCAGTGTCGTACGACAAGAAGAACGCCCCGCACGCGCGCGTGCGGGGCGTCGAGCAGGACCCCCGACAAGACGGGGACCCGGGCCGGGGGAGCGCTCAGTCACGCTCGCAGACGAAGATCGCCGTCCCCGGCAGCAGGCTCCCGCGCAGCGGGGACCAGCCGCCCCACTCCGCGGTGTTCCAGGCCGGCCACTCCGGCTCCACCAGGTCCACCAGCCGGAAGCCGGACGCCACGACGTCCCGCACCCGGTCGCCGAGCGTCCTGTGGTGCTCGACGTACACCGCGCGGCCCTCGTCGTCCTGCTCCACATAGGGCGTGCGGTCGAAGTAGGACGACGACACCGACAGGCCCTCGGGACCCGGCTCGTCCGGGAACGCCCAGCGGATCGGGTGCGTCACCGAGAACACGAACCGCCCGCCCGGCCGCAGCACCCGTCGCACCTCCCGCAGCACCAGCCGCGGATCGGCCACGAACGGCAGCGCCCCGTACGCGGAGCAGGCCAGGTCGAAGGAGCCGTCCGCGAACGGCAGCGCGCCGGCGTCGGCACAGACCAGCGGAAACGATCCGCCGATGCGCAGCGCGTGCTGCAGCTGGCGGTGCGAGAGGTCCAGTGCCACCGGACGGGCCCCCTGGGCGGCAAGCCAGCGCGCGCACTGCGCCGCGCCCGCGCCGATCTCCAGGACGTCCCGGCCCTTCAGGTCCTCCGGCGGGCCGAGCAGCTCGGCCTCCACCTCGTCCAGGCCCTCCGGGCCCCACACGAAACGGTCGTCACCGAGGAACGTCCCGTGTTCGACCTGGTACTCGTCGGCGTTCCGGTCCCACCAGCCACGGTTGGCGCGGGCGCTCTCCGCGACCCCGGCGTCACGGCGGGTTGCTTCCGGCTCGAACCCCTCGGGCTCGTGCGGTTCCGGCTCTTGGATGATCGGCTCCCTCGTCGTACTCTTCCGTCCAACCCGCCGGGCGAAGGCGTGCCACGGAAGGGGTCCCGCAGGCCTGTCCGGCCTCCTGGGACGATTCTTGTGCCGGAATTGCGGCGATCCGCCCCGGGTGTGCGCCTTCGCGCATTGACCCTGTCCGGCTGCCCCCGTATGCTACAAGTTGCGCTGCGGGCCTGCGCACCTCAGACGTAGCAGGCTGCGCTCGCATCTGTATGTATGTCCCCTCGGTTGTCGAGGCGCCACCGGGCACCCGGTGTCCTTTTTGGTGGCGCTTCCTTGGCTGTCCGGCTTCTGCAGAGCGAAACGGGCTCCCGGCGTAAGCAGTACCTACGACTTCAATGTCCGTACCGGAGCCCTTTCCCACATGACGAGCAGCACCGAGACCACCGCCACCACCCCGCAGGTTGCGGTCAACGACATCGGTAACGAGGAAGCCTTCCTCGCCGCGATCGACGAGACGATCAAGTACTTCAACGACGGCGACATCGTCGACGGCGTCATCGTGAAGGTCGACCGGGACGAGGTCCTGCTCGACATCGGTTACAAGACCGAAGGTGTCATCCCGAGCCGCGAGCTCTCGATCAAGCACGACGTCGACCCCAACGAGGTCGTGGCCGTCGGCGACGAGATCGAGGCCCTGGTCCTTCAGAAGGAGGACAAGGAAGGCCGCCTGATCCTCTCGAAGAAGCGCGCCCAGTACGAGCGTGCCTGGGGCACCATCGAGAAGATCAAGGAAGAGGACGGCATCGTCACCGGCACCGTCATCGAGGTCGTCAAGGGTGGTCTCATCCTCGACATCGGCCTCCGTGGCTTCCTGCCGGCTTCCCTCGTCGAGATGCGCCGTGTCCGCGACCTCCAGCCCTACGTGGGCAAGGAGCTCGAGGCCAAGATCATCGAGCTGGACAAGAACCGCAACAACGTGGTCCTGTCCCGCCGCGCCTGGCTGGAGCAGACCCAGTCCGAGGTCCGCCAGACGTTCCTCACGACCCTCCAGAAGGGTCAGGTCCGCTCCGGCGTCGTCTCCTCGATCGTCAACTTCGGTGCCTTCGTGGACCTGGGTGGCGTCGACGGCCTGGTGCACGTCTCCGAGCTCTCCTGGAAGCACATCGACCACCCCTCCGAGGTTGTCGAGGTCGGCCAGGAAGTCACCGTCGAGGTCCTCGACGTCGACATGGACCGCGAGCGCGTCTCCCTGTCGCTGAAGGCGACGCAGGAAGACCCGTGGCAGCAGTTCGCCCGGACGCACCAGATCGGTCAGGTCGTCCCGGGTAAGGTCACGAAGCTCGTTCCGTTCGGTGCGTTCGTCCGCGTGGACGAGGGCATCGAGGGTCTGGTCCACATCTCCGAGCTGGCCGAGCGCCACGTGGAGATCCCGGAGCAGGTCGTCCAGGTCAACGACGAGATCTTCGTCAAGGTCATCGACATCGACCTCGAGCGTCGTCGCATCAGCCTCTCGCTGAAGCAGGCCAACGAGTCCTTCGGTTCCGACCCGGCCTCGGTCGAGTTCGACCCGACCCTGTACGGCATGGCCGCGTCCTACGACGACCAGGGCAACTACATCTACCCCGAGGGCTTCGACCCCGAGACCAACGACTGGCTCGAGGGCTACGAGAAGCAGCGCGAGGAGTGGGAGCGCCAGTACGCCGAGGCGCAGACCCGCTTCGAGCAGCACCAGCAGCAGGTCATCAAGTCCCGCGAGGCCGACGCTGCCGCTGCCGCCGAGGGTGGCGAGGCTGCCGCTCCGGCCGCTTCGGGTGGCGGCTCGTACTCCTCCGAGGGTGCGGACACCTCCGGTGCCCTGGCCTCGGACGAGGCGCTGGCCGCGCTGCGCGAGAAGCTGGCCGGCGGCCAGAGCTGATCGCTGCCGCTGAGGCTTAGCAGGTAGTAGCTGCTGAGGGGCCGTACCTTCCGGGGTACGGCCCCTCAGGGTTTTCCGGGCTCTGTGCGGTTTTCGGGTCTGCGTGAACCGCTCCCGTCCGCCGGGCGGTCAGGGAGTGACCGGGATGTTCGTCAGGCCCCTTCCGCCGGTGACCGTGTTGCTGCCGTAGACCGTCGTCCGGCAGCTCGCGCCGGCGTTGGTGACGTCGATCGCCAGCCGGGTGGGGCCCTCGGCACCCGTCAATGTCGATCTGTTTCCTTTGAAGACCGTGCCGCAGCCCCAGCCGGACTGCTGCGTGTGGGTCTGGTAGCCGTCGTTCGTGGTGTTCGTGCCGGTGTTGTCCTGCACCAGGACGTCATTGCCCTTCACGTCCACCCAGGAGTCGTCGTAGTTCGCGCCGGTCAGCCCGCTGCCGTCGAACCTGTTCCCGACGATCCGCGCGCCGGTCGTCCCCTCCTTGATGTCGACGTTCTCGCCGCCCACGCCCGGACCGATCGTGTTGCCCAGGATCTGGACGCGGTCGCTGCGGTCGGACAGCGTGTTCGCGGTCCCCACGTACACGCCCTCGCCCATGCCGCGGCCGTCGTTCCCGGTGTCGTAGATCGTCGAGTTCCTGATCACGCCGTCCGTGCTGGAATTGCGGAAGTGCACGCCCTCCATCGTGAGCCCGTACACCGTGACACCGTCCACCACGACACCGGTGGCCGAGTCGATCATGATGCCCTTCTGACCGCCGGTCACGGTCAGCCCACTGACCGTCCAGTAGGACGCGCCGTCCAGATGGAGGCCGTAGCCGCCACCCGCCCGCAGTACGGCCCCCGGGGAGCCGGTGAGGGTGATGCGGGCCGCGGCGCCGGCCGGTGTGACCGCCTTGAAGTTGCCGGTGTACGTGCCGTCCGCCAAGTGGATCGTGTCGCCGGGCCTCGCACCGGCGAGCGCCGTCTTGAGCTGGGCGGCGGTGCCCACCTCGACGGTCTGGGCGGCGGCGGCCGGCCCCGCGCGGAGGAGCGGGCCGCCGGTGAGGGCGAGCGTGGCGAGCAGGGAGGTGAGCAGCGTACGTGTGCGCATGGGGGTGCCTTCCTGTCGTACGGACCTGCCGAACAGGCGCGGATCTCATACATGAACGACAGGCGGACATGTGAACGCCCGTCCTGGTGAAGGTACGGACCAGCTGACGGAGCGTCAAGGCACCCGGCACGACATGCCTGATCAGCGCCCCGAACCGGGAATGCGCCCGCCCCGGGGCGCGTTGTCGATGAAGGACACGAGGAGGAGCGGTCACAGTGCTTGATCCGCAGGGTTTGTACGCATGGGAGCCGAAGGGCCTGGCCGTCGTCGACATGGCGCTCGCCCAGGAGTCGGCGGGCCTTGTCATGCTCTACCACTTCGACGGATACATCGACGCGGGGGAGACCGGCGACCAGATCGTCGAACGCCTCCTCGACTCACTGCCCCACCAGGTCGTGGCACGCTTCGACCACGACCGGCTCGTCGACTACCGCGCCCGCCGCCCGCTGCTGACCTTCAAGCGGGACCGCTGGACCGAGTACGAGGTACCCGCCATCGAGGTCCACCTCGTCCAGGACGCCACCGGCGCCCCCTTCCTCCTGCTGTCCGGACCCGAACCGGACGTCGAATGGGAGCGGTTCGCCGGCGCCGTCCAGCAGATCGTCGAGCGGCTCGGCGTCCGCCTCTCCGTGAACTTCCACGGCATTCCCATGGGCGTCCCGCACACCCGGCCCGTCGGCCTCACCCCCCACGGCAACCGCGCCGACCTGGTCCCCGGCCACCGCAGCCCCTTCGAAGAGGCCCAGGTGCCCGGTAGTGCCGCGTCACTGCTGGAGTACCGGCTCCTGGAAGCCGGACACGACGTCCTCGGCGTCGCCGCCCACGTCCCGCACTACATCGCCCGCTCCCCCTACCCCGACGCGGCACTGACCGTCCTCGAGGCGGTCACCGCCGCCACCGGCCTGGTCCTGCCCGGGGTCGCCCACGCCCTGCGCACCGACGCCCACCGCACCCAGACCGAGATCGACCGGCAGATCCAGGAGGGCGACGAGGAACTGACCGCACTCGTCCAGGGCCTCGAGCACCAGTACGACGCCGCCGCGGGCGCCGAAAGCCGCGGCAACATGCTCGCCGAACCGGTCGACATCCCCTCCGCCGACGAGATCGGCCGCGAGTTCGAACGCTTCCTGGCAGAACGAGAAGGCGATAACTAGGCCTGTTGCGAAAGTGGTCCTCTGCCGCGCGACGCCCGGCACGCACTCTCGCCGCACCGCCCGAAAGCCCGAGTACGCCCCGTACGAGGACTTCCGGGCGGCACGCCGAGAGCACGCACCGGACGCCGCGCGGCCGCCCTCCGGGCGACGAGGCCACTTTCGCAACAGGCCCTAGCCCTCCCGGAGGCGCGACGAGCGCCGCTTCACAACAGTGCTCGGAGCGACACCCGGGAGCCCGCCGTCACCGGCAGGCTCTAAGCTTCCGCTCATGCTGAAAGTGGGCCTGACCGGCGGCATCGGCGCCGGCAAGAGCGAGGTGTCACGGCTGCTCGTCGAGCACGGAGCCGTACTCATCGACGCCGACCGCATCGCACGCGAAGTCGTGGCGCCCGGAACACCCGGGCTCACGGCCGTCGTGGCAGCCTTCGGCGCGGACATCCTCACCTCCGACGGAAGCCTCGACCGTCCCAAGCTCGGGTCCATCGTCTTCGCCGACCCCGAGAAACTCGCCACCCTCAACGCGATCGTCCACCCCCTCGTCGGCGCCCGCTCCCGCGAACTCGAAGACGCCGCCGCCGACGACGCCGTCGTGATCCACGACGTGCCCCTCCTCACCGAGAACGGCCTCGCCCCCCTGTACGACCTCGTCATCGTCGTCGACACCAGCCCCGAGACCCAGCTCGACCGCCTCGTACGGCAGCGCGGCATGACCGAACACGACGCACGCGCACGCATGGCCGCCCAGGCCACCCGCGAGCAACGCCGCGAGATCGCCGACATCGTGATCGACAACGACGTACCCCTCGAGACCCTGCGCAAGCGCGTCGCGGAAGTCTGGGACGACCTCGCGCGCCGTGCCCGGGAATCCGGCCCGGCACCCGACGGAACCGGCTCCACCGACGGCACCGGGCGCGCTTAGGCGCGGAATAGCAGTACACCTCGGGGCGTTGAACACCTTCAGCAAGGGAAGGATCTCAGCCGTGCCCGAGACCAGCGGTTCCACCGGACGTACCCCGGAGACGCACGTCATCGACTTCCGTGCCGCCGAGCAACTGCTCAACGCGCGGGACCCCAGGGGCGCGGTGAAACTGCTCGACGGAGTCATCGCCGCGCACCCCGAGAACACCGCGGCCCGCCTCCTGCGCGCACGCGCCTTCTTCGCGGCCGCCCAACTCCGCCCCGCCGAACTCGAGTTCACCATCGTGCTCGAACGGGAACCGGACAACGCCTTCGCCCACTTCGCGCTCGCCCGCACCTACGAACGCCAGGGCCGCCCCGGCCAGGCCAAGCGCCACTTCCGGCTCGCCGCCGCACTCGACCCCAACCCGGACTACCTCAAGGCCGCCCGCTTCGACGACTGACGGCCACCGGCCGCCACCGCCGGAGCGCGCTCAGGGATGCCGGTGCCGGGGAGGCCCTGGCCGAGGCGGACCACCCTCCGGCGGACTGTACGGCGGCACGTCCGGGCCCGGCTGGTAATGCGGACCCTGCCGTATGTGCCGCAGGATCATGGCCATGTCCGCCGTGACCACCAGCCACAACACCCCGCACGCGACCGCCCAGCCCGGACGCCCGACCAGCGCGAACACCGCCGTCCCGAACACCGCCCAGACGAATCCCCACACGCTCAGCCACAACCGCGCCCGCAGAGCACTGCGCGCGGTCACCGGCTCACTGCCCGTACGCATCGGATCATCACTCCTCCTTGCAACGTACTCCCCGTCCGCCTCGACCGGAACGCCCACCGGCGACGTCCACGACGGCCACGGATGATCACGACGGAGAAGGAGGCAGGCCACCCCATCGGGTGAACCCCCGCCCCCCGGGAACGCTCCCTCCACCCTCACCCGTTCTCCCGGCATGACCGCCGAAATGCGAGAAGGACACGAAGGAACAGGACCCGGCGCCATCACCCCCGACGGCTGCGCCGTCGACCTCTACACACGGCTCCCCGTCGGCGACGAACCGGACATCATCACCGACGCCGTGCCCAGCGGAGCGCACATCCTCGAACTCGGCTGCGGAGTCGGCCGGATCACCCACCCCCTCCAGCAACGCGGCTTCACCGTCACGGCGGTGGACGAATCCACCGACATGCTCGCCCACGTCCGCGGAGCGCGCACCATATGCGCCCCCATCGAGCGACTGGACCTCGGCGAGAAGTTCGACGTGGTGATGCTCGCCTCCTTCCTCGTGCACTGCGCAGACATGGAGGTCCGCCGAGGCCTGCTGCGCACCTGCGCCCGCCACGTGGCGAAGGACGGCTGCGTGCTCATCCAGCGAGAAGGCCCGGACTACCACACCGACGTGCCCCGCGAGCGGGCCGACCCGAGCGGCTTCACCGTGCGCATCGTCTCGGCGGAGCCGGTCGGAGACGGAGTGAACGCGGTACGCGCGGAGTACCGGTTCCCCGACGCGGTATGGACCCAGACGTTCCTCGCCCGGCCCCTGAGCAAGGAGCAGTTCGAGGAGGCACTGGCAGAGGCGGGACTGGAGGTGGACACCTACCTGACCCCGGACGGGACCTGGGTCCGGGCAGTACCGGCGGCGTAGGAGGAACCGATCGGAGAGGCGACGAGAGAGGTAGCGAGAGAGGCGACAAGTAGGGGCAACGAAAGAGGCAGCAGGGGAGGCGATGAGCGATGAGTTCCCGGCCCCGGACCGGTCTACCTCGATGACAGCGACCAGGACCGCTTCACCCCGGAGACCTCCATGACCCAGACCACCGCTCCCGCCGCGACCACCACCCCGGGCACTCCCGGCACCACCCGCAGCCGCGCGGCCCGCATCGCGCTGCGCACGGTGCAGGTGCTGCTCGCCCTCTTCTACGGGCTCGCGAGCGCACTGCCCAAGCTGATAGCGCACCCATCGGCCGTCGAGTCCTTCGACAAGATGGGCTGGGGAAGCGCCGGGATGTACACCATCGGCGCGCTGGAACTCGCCGGCGCCATCGCCCTGCTGGTGCCCGTCCTGCAGTCGGTGGCGGCCATGGCGCTCAGCGCGCTCATGGTGGGCGCGTTCATAGTCCAGCTCACCGTCTTCGACGGCCAGTACGCGGCCACTCCGCTCATCCTGATCGTGCCGCTCGCCCTCATCGCCTGGGCCCGCCGAGCCCACAACGCCGACCTGCTGCGACTGCTTCGGGTGACGCGGCGAACGGTCTGAGGGGTGAGGCGGCTCAGCGTCCCCGGGGGCGTCCGCCCGTCCCGCCGACTCCGCCGGTTCCGCCCGCTCTGCCGGTTCCGCCCGCTCTGCCGGTTCCGCCGAATCCGGTGGGCCCCTGGGGACCTCCCGCTCCCGGTCCGCCGAGTCCGCCCAGTCCCCGGAGACGTTCCAGTTCGCGGCGGTCGCGCTTGGTGGGGCGGCCGGCACCGCGGTCGCGGATACCGGCGGGGGCCACGGCATCACGGGGCGGGGGCGGAGGCGAGTTGTCGATGTAGCACTGGACGGCCACCGGGGCACCGACACGCTTGCGGATCAGGCGCTTGACGATCACGACGCGTTCACGGCCCTCGTGCCGAAGCCGCACCTCGTCGCCGACGCGCACGGAATAGGCGGGCTTCACCCGCTCACCGTTGACGTGGACGTGCCCGCCACGGCAGGCGGTGGCTCCCAGGGAGCGGGTCTTGACCAGGCGCACGGCCCAGATCCAGCTGTCGATCCGCACGGTCTCGCCCGTGCCCGGCCCGGCGGCCTCGGCGGCGGCCACTGCGGCCGCGACCTTGGGGTCGAGCGGCCGGCTCCCGGCGGCGTCGGTGCCCTCGGCCTTCTGGCTGGGGGCCGCTTCACCCGGTCCGTCGGTGTCACGGTGCACGTTCTCGTCCGCATCCTCGGAAGCCATGTCCCGACCTTAACCCGCAGGGCCGGGTGATCCGGAGACGATTTATTCCGGGCCCAGGGCCCGTCGAGCGGCCCAGATGCGGCTTGCTCGTCCGGGGCGACATCGCTGCCCCGGGGGAGCGATAGCTCCCCGCACCCTGGCCGGGGGGCCGGCGGGGCCGGGCATACGGTGGCGGTATGGACGACAGCAGCGCGCTCGCTCGGCTCGACCGGCGCGTCGCGGGATGCCGGGCCTGTCCCCGGCTGGTGGAGTGGCGTGAGGAAGTGGCCCGTACCAAGCGGGCGGCGTTCGCCGACTGGACGTACTGGGGGCGGCCGGTACCCGGGTTCGGTCCGGCCGACGCCCGCCTCGTGATCGTCGGGCTGGCGCCCGCGGCGCACGGCGGCAACCGCACGGGCCGCATGTTCACCAGCGACCGTTCGGGAGACGTGCTCTACCAGGCGCTGTACGACGTGGGCCTGGCCTCGCAGCCCACCGCCGAACGCGTCGACGACGGGCTGGAGCTGTACGGCGTCCGCATCACCGCGCCCGTGCACTGTGCCCCGCCGGCGAACAAGCCCACCCCGGGCGAGCGGGACACCTGCCGCCCCTGGCTGGTGCAGGAGCTGAAGCTGCTGCGTCCGACGGTCAGGGCGGCGGTGGTGCTCGGCGCCTTCGGCTGGCAGGCGGCGCTGCCGGCCTTCAGCGAGGCGGGCTGGCCCGTGCCCCGCCCCCGCCCCGCCTTCGCCCACGGCGCCCGGGTCACCCTGAACGGCTCGCCCGGCACCGAAGGCTCGGACGTTCCGGACGGCCTGGACGGTCCCGACAGACTGGACGTCTTCGGCTGCTTCCACGTGAGCCAGCGCAACACCTTCACGGGCCGGCTCACTCCCGCGATGCTGCGCGAGGTGCTGCGCACGGCGGCCGACGCGGCCGGGCTGCCCTGACCGGAGAAAGCCGACGCTCAGGCCTTCTCTCTCACGGCCGCCACACGTACCGCACGTCCGGCTCCCGCTCCTCGTTGGCGCTGCCGTCCGTGTGCTCGACGGCGACGAATCCGTGCCGCTCGTAGAAACGGTGGGCGGCCTTGTTGACCTGGAAGGTCCACAGGGTCAGGCCCCGCGGGCTGCGCTCCTTGGCGAGGGAGACGAACCGGTCGCCGATGCCGTGCCCCCGCCAGTCGGGGGCGAGGTAGAGCTGGGAGAGCTCCTCACCGTTGAGGACCATCACGCCGACGATCCCGCCCCCTTCTCCAGCCGCCTCGGCGACCCAGGTCTCCCGCAGCGGCACCACCACCTCGCGGAAGTAGCCCCGTACCTCGTCGTCGGTGCGGGGCCGGACGACCGTGGGCAGCGCGGCGGTGAAGGAGCGCAGCCAGACGTCGGCGGCGGCTCGCGCGTCCGCCGGCACCGCCCGGCGCAGGACGACCTCGGCCGTCGTCGCTTCCTGCCGTTCCTCCGGCACCACGGCGGTCGCCGTGATCTCCACCAGTTGCCCGGTGTACCCGAGGCAGGCGACACCGAGCAGAGTGGACGAGTGCGGACCCCGGCTCAGCCCCGAGGCCTCCACGACCTCCCACACCGAGGACAGCACCGCGGGCTCGCTGCTGACGACGTACACGTCCGTCGTCAGCACATGCTCCAAGTCACTCCCCACCGAGCGGAGTTGTTCCCTGAGATTGGCTATGACCCGCTCGGCCTGCCGCACCGGGTCCCCCGCGCCGACGATGTCTCCCTTCTCGTCGAGCGGCACGGCTCCCGCGAGGAAGGCGAGCTTCGTGCCGGCCTCGACCACCGAGGCATGGGAGTAGGTGGGAGGCGGGAAAAGGGTGGGAGTGGTGACGCGACTGATCATGGCGGCTCCTGGGCTGGCCGGTGCGCAACCTCCTGATCATCCGTGGCCCGCCCATCGTTCCGCACCCGAATTTCCGGCCGCGCCAAGCCACCGGTGGGCCCCTCCGCCGTGCCAGGTTCCATCGCCTTAGGCTCATCGCACACACCCCCCACCGCCACCCTCACCCGCCCGCATGCGCCCTTGGCCATCGCGCCCGACGCCCGCTCGTCACATCGACCCGAATCCACCCTCACCCCGGAGCCCACCCGTGCCCTCGCTCCCGAAATCCCGACCGCGCCTCCGGCTCCGGTAGGGGCTCCGATGCCGACTTCCTCTCCGCCACCGCCGACCGCCTGGCCGCGCTGCCCGCCGTCCGGGCCGTGGCCCTGGGCGGTTCCCGGGCGCAGGGCACCCACGCCCCCGACAGCGACTGGGACCTGGCCGTCTACTACCGGGGCGCCTTCGACCCCGCCGACCTGCGTTCCGTCGGCTGGGAAGGTGAGGTGTCGGAGATCGGCGGCTGGGGCGGCGGTGTCTTCAACGGCGGGGCCTGGCTGACCATCGACGGACGCCGGGTCGACGTGCACTACCGGGACCTGGACGTGGTCGAGCACGAGCTGGCGGAGGCGAAGGCGGGACGGTTCCGGGTGGAGCCCCTGCTGTTCCATCTCGCGGGGATCCCCAGCTACCTGATCGTGGCCGAGCTGGCCGTCAACCAGGTACTGCGCGGCGAGTTGCCGCACCCGGAGGCGTACCCGGCCGAGCTGCGCCGGACCGCCTCGGAGCGCTGGGCCGGCACCGCCCGGGCGACCCTCGCCTACGCCAAGGCCAACCACGCCCCGCACGCCCGCCTCACCGAGGTGGCCGGCGCGCTGGCCACGGCCGCCCTTCAGGCCGGCCACGCGGTGCTGGCGGCACGCGGTGAGTGGGTGACCAACGAGAAACGGCTGCTGGAGCGGGCCGGGCTGCGCCGGATCGACGAGGTGACGGGCGCGCTGCGACCGGACCCGAGGGCGCTGACCGGCGCGATCGAGTCGGCGGAACGGATCATCGGCCTAGCGGCCAGGCCGTGACGAGGCGTAGGCGCCCCGAACAGCGTTCATGAAGAACCCACCCTCCCCGGCACCTTTCACCTCCGCGAAACACGACGGCCCCGTTCCCGTGTGGGACGTGATCTACCGTGGAAGTCGCACATCACAGCCCGGCCACCGTCGTCCGAAGGCATGTCCCGCCGTCGCACGAACAGGAGCCCCGTGTCGCGCCGCGCCGCACTGTCCCCGCCCCTCTGGCTCGCCCACGCCCTGCGCACCCAGCGCGGGCCCGTCCCGTGGAGCGCGGTGGCGCGCGGCGCGCTCGCCGCCGGGCCGCTCCTGCTCGCCGGTGTCCTCAGCGGCCGTACCGCGGTGGGTGTCCTGGCCGCCATCGCCGCGATGCTCGTCGGCATCAACGACCGGCCCGGCAGCCGGCGTGCCTCCGTCAGGCGGCTCGGAGTGCCCGCGCTGGCCGGGGCCCTCGGGCTGCTCGTCGGGACGTACGCCGGGCAATGGCTGCCCGCCGTGCCGCTGACCCTGCTGCTGACCGTGCTCGGACTCGTCGCCGGCGCCGTCAGCGCGGTCGGGCCCGTCGCCTCCGCCGCGGGCACCCAGTTGCTGGTCACGGCAGCCGTGGGGGCCGGGATGCCGGCGGCCGAGAGCGGCTGGCAGCGAGCCCTCGCCTTCATGGCCGGAGCGGGCTGGCTGCTCCTGCTGCGGCTCGCGCTGCCCACTCCCGGGTCGCTCACCGGGGACTTCCGGTTCGACGGTGAGCGCGAGGCGGTCGCCGACGTGTACGACGCCGTCGCCGCACTGCTCGACGCCGTGGGCGGCGAGAGCGCCACCACCCGCCGGGCCGCGCTCACCGCCGCACTCGACCACGCCCAGGACGCCCTCGCCGGGCCACGGCTGCGCCGGCAGGCGAGTTCCGCGGCCGAGCGCCGGCTGCACGCCCAGTACGCCGCCGCACTGCCGCTCGCCGAGGCCGCCACCGCCCTCGCCTGGGCGGGCGAGCCCCTTTCCGAGCGCGCGAGCGAAGCCGAGCGTGGGGGA
>NZ_JAJSZC010000216.1:0-13572 GCF_036815105.1 Streptomyces sp. IBSBF 3136 | reverse complement strand
GGGGGGTGTCGTGCCCACGCGCAGGACCGAGGTGCCCGAGGACGGGGTCATGGGGCGCGCGTGGTGGCCCGGGGGTGTCGCGGCCGTGGTCGTGGCGGCGGTCGGGTCGAGGCGGGGCTCCGCCTCCGCGGTGCCCGGGGCGCCGACACCGGCGTCCGGTGCGACGCGCACCAGGCTGAGGACGCCCGCGGCGAGCGCCAGGCCGCCGGTGGCGAGCAGCACCTTGCGCGGGTGGGGCTTGCGGTGCCGGCCCCGGGCGGGGGTGTGCGGTCCCTGGTGTTGGTCCGACTGTGCGCGTATCGCTCTCATGACGTTTCCTCCCCGCCGTGGCGGAGCGCACGCTATGCGCTCTCGTGGGCGGTGTGAGGCGAGACGGCCGGGATGTCACTCGAACGGGTGTAGGACCGTTGGCGGGGCCGGCTCTTTCCCGGGGCGGGGTACGGCTGCGATGATCGGGCCGTCAGTGAGTTAACCCGCGTTAACCGGAGGGTGTCATGAGCGAGGAGCGGTTCGGGGAGTTCGTGCTGGTGCGGCGGCACGGGCACGTGGCGGAGCTGGTGCTTGACCGGCCCAAGGCCATGAACGCCGTCTCCACGGAGATGGCCCGCTCCGTCGCGGCCGCTTGCGCGGCGCTCGCCGCCGACCGGGACGCCCGCGTGGTCGTGCTGACCTCGTCGCACGAGCGTGCGTTCTGCGTGGGCGCCGACCTGAAGGAGCGGAACTCGTTCAGCGACGCCGACCTGGTGCGGCAGCGGCCGGTGGCCCGCGGGGCGTACACCGGGGTGCTGGAGCTGCCCATGCCGACGATCGCGGCCGTGCACGGCTTCGCCCTGGGCGGCGGTTTCGAGCTGGCCCTGTCCTGCGATCTGATCGTGGCGGACCGCACGGCGGTGGTGGGGCTGCCGGAGGTCTCCGTCGGCGTGATCCCCGGCGGTGGTGGTACGCAGCTGCTGCCGCGACGGGTCGGGGCGGCCCGCGCGGCCGAGCTGATCTTCTCGGCGCGGCGGCTCGAGGCGGCCGAGGCCGCTGAGCTCGGCCTGGTGGACCAGCTGGTCGAGGAGGGCCAGGACCGCGAGGAGGCGCTGGCGCTCGCGGCGCGGATCGCCGGGAACTCGCCGGTCGGCCTGCGGGCCGCGAAGCGGGCGCTGCGGCTGGGGCACGGGCTCGATCTGCGGGCCGGGCTCGAGGTCGAGGACGCGGCGTGGCGCTCGGTGGCGTTCTCCGGGGACCGGGCGGAGGGCGTGGCGGCGTTCAACGAGAAGCGCCGGCCGGAGTGGCCCGGCGAGTGACCCTCGGCCACCGCGGGCGAAACATCTGCCGGGCATTTCCACCTGATCGCCCCACTGATGTCCCCAATGTCCTCATTTCTTCCTAACCTGGGGTGATGGCTGAGGACAAGCGGCTCGCCGCTGTGGTGGCGCTGGCCCAGGGGATGGCGGCGGCGCGCACTCCGCGTGAGTCGTGGCGGGCCGCCGCCCTTGGCGCGTGCCGGGCGCTGGACGGCAACTTCGCCGCGCTGTCGGTGTGGGAGCGGGAGCTGGGACGGCTGCGGGTCGTCGTGAACGTCGGGGAGCGCCGCCCGGACGAGGAGGAGTTCCCGGAGGCCGAGGCCTATCCGGTGCACCAGTTCCCGGAGATCACCGAGTTCCTGCACGAGCGGTGGGCGGGCGGCGGCGGGCCGAACGCGTGGGTGGAGACCGCCGAGGGCACGGCGGCCGGCACCCCCGGCTACTTCCACCAGCGGGTCGCCGCGCTGCGCCGCAGGGGCCGCGGCTGCTGTGTCGTCGCCCCGGTCGTGCTGCACGGCCGGGCCTGGGGCGAGCTGTACGTGGCCCGCGCGATCGCGGTGCCGGTGTTCGGGCGGCCGGACGCCGACTTCGCCACGGTCCTGGCCGCCGTCGTCGCGGCCGGGCTCGCGCAGACGGAGCGGCTGGAGGAGGCCCACCGGCTCGCCTTCACGGACGCCCTCACCGGACTGGCCAACCGCCGCGCCGTGGACATGCGCCTGGAGGAGGCCGTCGAGCGGCACCGTACGGACGGCGTGGTCGTCAGTCTCGTCGTCTGCGACCTCAACGGGCTCAAGCGGGTCAACGACACCCTCGGGCACGCCGTCGGCGACCGGCTGCTGGAGCGGTTCGGGTCCGTGCTGTCGCTGTGCGGGGCGATGGTGCCGGGCGCGTTGGTGGCGCGGCTCGGCGGCGACGAGTTCTGCCTGCTGGCCGTCGGGCCGCCCGCCGACGACGTGGTCAAGGCGGCCGAGGAGCTGTGCCGCCGGGCGGCGGAGCTGGAACTGGGCGAGGGGGTGGCCTGCGGGCTGGCCTCGACCGAGGACGCCATCGGGCCCGTGCGCTCCGCGCGCCGGCTGTTCCGGCTGGCCGACGCGGCGCAGTACCGGGCCAAGGCCATGCGCGCCGACCGGCCGGTGGTGGCCGGCCGGGAGGGGCCGGACGACCCCGTCGTACGCCTCGCCGACGAACCGCCGGGGGAGTGGGCCGACCGGGGCGAGCGGCGGCGCTTCCGCGGGCGTCGGCCGTGACGTGAAGCACAGGGATCGGTAAGGGTCACTCCGGTTCCCCACTAGTGACATCAACGCATTCAATGCGTACGCTCCTGAATATGGATATGCACACTGTGGTGGTGGGGACGTCCGGGGTCACGGCGTCCGACGTTCTCGCCGTGGCGCGTGGCGGTGCCCGCATCGAGCTTTCGGCGGAGGCGGTGGCGGCCCTCGCGGCGGCCCGGGAGATCGTGGACGCCCTGGCGGCCAAGCCGGACCCGGTCTACGGCGTCTCCACCGGCTTCGGTGCCCTGGCGACCCGGCACATCAGCCAGGAACTGCGCGCCCAGCTGCAGCGCAACATCGTCCGCTCGCACGCCGCCGGCATGGGCCCGCGCGTCGAGCGCGAGGTCGTGCGGGCCCTGATGTTCCTGCGCCTGAAGACCGTCTGCTCCGGGCACACCGGCGTCCGGCCCGAGGTCGCGCAGACCATGGCCGACGTGCTGAACGCCGGGATCACCCCGGTCGTGCACGAGTACGGCTCCCTCGGCTGCTCCGGCGACCTGGCCCCGCTCTCCCATTGCGCCCTCACCCTCATGGGCGAGGGGGACGCCGAAGGCCCCGACGGCACCGTGCGGCCCGCCGGCGAACTGCTCGCCGAGCACGGCATCCAGCCCGTCGAGCTGCGCGAGAAGGAGGGCCTGGCCCTGCTGAACGGCACCGACGGCATGCTCGGCATGCTGGTCATGGCCCTCGCCGACCTCGACACCCTCTACAAGTCCGCCGACGTCACCGCCGCCCTCAGCCTGGAGGCGCTGCTCGGCACGGACAAGGTGCTCGCGCCCGAGCTGCACGCCATCCGCCCGCATCCGGGCCAGGGCGCCTCCGCCGCCAACATGCTGGCCGTGCTGGAGGGTTCGCAGCTCACCGGCCACCACCAGGACGACGCCCCGCGCGTGCAGGACGCCTACTCGGTGCGCTGCGCCCCGCAGGTCGCCGGCGCCGGGCGCGACACCATGGCGCACGCCCGCCTGGTCGCCGAACGCGAGCTGGCCTCCGCGGTCGACAACCCCGTCGTGCTGCCCGACGGCCGGGTCGAGTCCAACGGCAACTTCCACGGCGCCCCCGTGGCCTACGTCCTGGACTTCCTCGCCATCGCCGCCGCCGACCTCGGCTCCATCGCCGAGCGCCGCACCGACCGGCTGCTGGACAAGAACCGCAGCCACGGCCTGCCGCCGTTCCTCGCCGACGACGCCGGCGTGGACTCCGGACTGATGATCGCCCAGTACACGCAGGCCGCCCTGGTCAGCGAGATGAAGCGGCTCGCCGTACCGGCCTCCGCCGACTCCATCCCGTCCTCCGCGATGCAGGAGGACCACGTGTCCATGGGCTGGTCGGCCGCGCGCAAGCTGCGCACCGCCGTCGACAACCTCACCCGGATCATCGCCGTGGAGCTTTACGCCGCCACCCGAGGCATCGAACTGCGCGAGGGCCTGACCCCGGCGCCCGCCTCCCGGGCCGTGATCGAGGCCGTGCGCGCCGCCGGTGTCCAGGGCCCGGGCCCGGACCGGTTCCTGGCGCCCGACCTGGCCGCCGCCGACGCGTTCGTGCGCGGGGGGCACCTGGTCACCGCCGTGGAGGCGGTCACCGGGCCGCTGCGCTGACCGCGGACACCGGGTACGACGCACAGGAAGGGCCCCGCCGCCGTCGACGGGGCCCTTCACCGTGTCACTTCAGCTTGGCCGCCTGCGCCTTGATGACCGGGGCCGACACCGTGTAGGCCTTCTTGCTCATCATCGCGCCGATGTTGACGGTGGTGTACGTGGCGAGGGTGTTCCCGTGCCGCACGACCTCGGCGTGCAGCGGCATGGCGCCGTCCTTGCCCGAGTCGTTGACCGCGGTGAACGCCACCGACTCCTCACCCGTGCCGGAGGACTTCTCCTCGGCCACCCCGGTGAACTTGCCCTTCTCGCCGTCCTGAACGCCGGAGAAGCCGCTCGAGCAGGCCTTGACGGCGTCGGAGACCGACTTCAGGGCCGCCTCGGCGCCGTCTCCGTCGTACGAGGCCAGGGTGACCACGGTGACGTCGAGGTCCATGGACTCGCCGAGCGCGTCCTCGAACTTGCCGTCGGCCAGGTCGTCCAGGGAGGTGGCGTCGTCGGTGGGGTCCTTCTTGTCCTCCGTCGCCATGCGGCTGGTGTTCGCGGCCGGTTCGCCGGGGGCGATGCCGGTCAGCGCCCGGAGCACCGGATCGCACCGGGAGTCCTCCGCCTTGACCTTGTTTTCGGCGGGGATGCCGCCCTCGACGGAGCCCACCTTGAAGCCGGGCACCTCGCCCTTGGCGATGATCCGCTGCTTCAGTTCCGCGGCGCTCAGCGCCTTCGCGGCCGGCTTCCCGCCCTTGCCGCCCGAGCCGTCCCCGGAGTCCTTGGAACCTCCGTCGGAACAGCCCGTGATGAGGGCGAGCGACAGCGCTCCCACAGCCGCGGTGGCGCACAGCCGCACACCCGATGATCTCTTCATGGCCGGACTATGCGTGTTCTGTCAAAGGATCGTCAAGTGATATTAAAACCCGAGGCGTTCACGGCGCACCGAATACACCACGAAACCGGCGCCGACGGCGAGGAACGCGCTCCCGCCGATGACGTACGGGGTGGTGTCGAAGCTGCCGGTGTCCGCCAGCCGGGTGCCGCCGCCGGAGCCGTCCGAACTGTCCGTGCCGTCCGCGCCGCTGATCGACGCCGCCTCGGATATCGCCTTCGCCTGCTGTGTGACCTGCGATGTCGTGCTCGTGGCCGTCGTCGCTCCGGCCGTGTCGTCCTGGGATGCGTTGGCGGACGGGACGAACCACAGGGCGCAGAGCAGGGTCCCCGCGGCGGTGGCGGTCAGCAACGGGCGGCGAGCGGATGACACGGAATATCGATCCCCTTGTGACGCTGGCGAATTGGCCGTGTGGGGCGATGTTAGTGAAAGTCGCGGGTCACGGGAAAGTCACGGGAGGTTTCAGTCGTACGCTCCGGTCATGAACACGGAAGAGACATCACGGTTTGTGCGGCTTCGCGTGGAACTCGTCCTGGAGGTGCAGGCCGAGGACGAGCTGACCAAGGCCGCGCTGCGACGGCTTGCCGCCGACTCGGAGCTGCCCCAGGAGGAGCGGACCCACGCCGAGAGCGCTGTGACGGAAGACACCGCGGAGGCCCTCGCCTATCTCGTGGATCCGTTCGACCTGGTCAGCGAGGTACCCGGAGTCGAGCTCCAGCAGGCCTCGTGGTCCAGCGAGCGGGTCGAGTACGACCCTGACTCGCCCGACTGGGACATGGACGAGGATGATGGGGAGGACGACGACGAAGAAGAGGACGGCATCGGCTGAGCGTCCCGGGGCACCCAAGACCCCGGACGGCAACCGCCGTCCGGGGTCTTGTCGTCTCAGGGGGACGCTCGGACGACTTCCGTACCACCCGCCGCCGGCGGACGTGGTACGCCCCACACATGCCGGCCATGTGGCAAGGGACGAAGCGCTCGTAGCGTTGGGGTTCTGAACGGGGACTCGGGGTTTCCGCGATTTCAGCGACGATGGAGAAGCGTGTGATGACGGACAGTAAGCGGCGCAAGGGCCTGACGGTCGCGTCCGCACTGCTCGGCGGTGTGCTGGCACTCACCGGATGTTCGGGCGGCGGCGACGCCAAGGCCACGGACAACGGGGACACCTCACAGGCCAAGGCCGACGAGGCGGCGGCCAAGAAATCGTCCGAGGCCCAGATCACGATCACGCCCAAGGACGGCTCCGACAACGCCTCCATCAACAACTCGGCCGCCGTCGAGGTGGCCAAGGGCACGCTCACCGGTGTGACGATGACCACGGCCGACGGCAAGGCCGTCCCGGGGGCGCTGGCCGCCGACCGCAAGAGCTGGAAGCCCACCGGACAGCTGGAGCGCTCGACCACCTACAAGGTCGCCGCGGAGGCCAAGGACTCCGCCGGCCGGGTCGCCCACGAGAACGGCTCCTTCACGACGGTCTCCCCGGCCAACAGCTTCATAGGCAACTTCACGCCGGAGAACGGTTCCACCGTCGGCGTGGGCATGCCCGTGTCGATCAACTTCGACAAGGCGATCACCAACAAGGCCGCGGTCCAGAAGGGCATCACGGTCACCTCAAGCAGCGGCCAGGAGGTCGTCGGCCACTGGTTCAACGCCAACCGGATCGACTTCCGTCCGGAGGCGTACTGGAAGGAGAACTCCACCGTCACGCTGAAGCTCGACCTCGACGGCGTCCAAGGCGCCGCCGGTGTCTACGGCGTGCAGCAGAAGACGGTCACCTTCCACATCGGCCGCAACCAGGTCTCCTACGTCGACGCCAAGACCAAGCAGCTGAAGGTCACGCAGGACGGCAGGGTCGTCAAGACCATACCGATCTCCGCGGGCTCGCCGGAGAACAAGACGTACCAGGGCGTCATGGTGATGTCCGAGAAGTTCAAGGAGACGCGCATGAACGGCGCGACCGTGGGCTTCACCGACGACGACGGCAAGGGCGAGTACGACATCAAGGACGTACCGCACGCCATCCGCCTGACCAACTCCGGCACCTTCCTGCACGGCAACTACTGGGGCGCGAAGTCCATCTTCGGCAGCGTCAACACCAGCCACGGCTGCGTGGGCCTGTCCGACGCCAAGGGCGCGAACGACCCGAGCACGCCCGGCGCGTGGATGTACGACCACTCCC
This sequence comes from Streptomyces sp. IBSBF 3136, assembly GCF_036815105.1. NCBI lineage: Bacteria > Bacillati > Actinomycetota > Actinomycetes > Kitasatosporales > Streptomycetaceae > Streptomyces > Streptomyces sp. IBSBF 3136. Next base: position 6,355 of record NZ_JAJSZC010000216.1, on the reverse strand, counting down.
TGGTCGGTGACGTGGTGGTCATCAAGAACACCGGCGACAAGACCGTCGCCCCCGACAACGGCCTGAACGGCTGGAACCTGGACTGGGCGCAGTGGAAGGCCGGTTCGGCCGTCTGACACCCCGTCCGTGAACCCTCCGATGCCGCCCCCAGGGGCGGCATCGGCGTTTCCGGGGTGCGGCACAGCCTTCTCATGGTTCGCGCGCTCGTCAAAGCAGCCGAAGGTGCTGCTAGCGGACGAGCCGACGGGCAACCTCGACGAGGGCATGCGCGACGAGATCATGGACGTGCTCGAACGGCTCTGGAAGGAGCACGGCCTGACGTTCATCATGGTCACCCACGACTCGGCGATCGCGCGGAAGGCCCCGCGTGTGGCCACCATCCGCAAGGGGAAGATCACCGTGCGCGAGAACGCCGGCGCCTGACGCCGCATAACACCGTTCCGGCGCACGGGACTTCCCGATTCGGTAACGGTGTCTGCCCCGGCGCGTAACAGTTACGGGCAGCGCTTTCTCACCGTCCTCTCAACTCTTGAGCCGTCTGATCACCCCCCGGCATACTGCGTCGTCCGGGGGGTTGACGTACGTGTGTACGAGATCTCCCTCGGCCGGGCGAACGGGGAATTCGCCCGATACCTCATCTCCAGGGGGAGATCTTGCGCAGACAAGTGAAAAGAGCCGCTGCGGCCTCGGTGGCCACCGCCGCAGCCGTCGCCCTCGCAGCGGGTATGACCAGCCCGGCGTCGGCGAAGCCCGCGCAGCACGTGCAGGCCGCCGGCTCCTCGCTCACCGCCAAGCACCACGTCACCCTGATCACCGGGGACCGGGTCGCCCTCGACGCCAAGGGCCGCGTCGTCGGCCTGGAGCGGGCCAAGGGCCGGGAGAACATACCCATCCAGGTCCGCAAGGCCGACGGCCACACGCTGGTCGTCCCGGCCGACGCGGCCCGCCTGGTCGCCTCCGGCAAGCTGGACCAGCGCCTGTTCGACATCACCGAGCTGAACAAGGCCGCCACCCGCAAGGCCCAGAAGAACGGCCTGAAGGTCATCGTCGGTTACAGCGGCGCCGCCGCGGCCACCAGGACCGACGTCCGGGACGCCGGCACCCTGCGCCGCAGCCTGAAGGCGCTGAACGCGGACGCCGTGCAGACCCCGGTCAAGGACACCGCCGAGCTGTGGAACGCCGTCACCAACGGTGACAAGGCCGCCTCCGGCATCGCGCACGTCTGGCTCGACGGCGTCCGCAAGGCCGCCCTGGACACGTCCGTGCCGCAGATCGGCGCCCCCGTCGCCTGGGCCGCCGGCTACACCGGCAAGGGCGTGAAGGTCGCCGTCCTGGACACCGGTGTGGACACCACCCATCCGGACCTCAAGGACCAGGTGGTCGAGTCCAAGAACTTCTCGTCGGCCGCCGACGCCACCGACCACTTCGGGCACGGCACGCACGTGGCCTCCATCGTGGCGGGCACCGGCGCCAAGTCCGGCGGCAAGTACAAGGGTGTCGCCCCCGACGCCCAGATCCTCAACGGCAAGGTCCTGGACGACACCGGCTCCGGTGACGACTCCGGCATCCTCGCCGGCATGGAGTGGGCGGCCGCGCAGGGCGCCTCCGTCATCAACCTCAGCCTCGGCGGCTACGACACGCCCGAGATCGACCCGCTCGAGGCCGAGGTCAACAAGCTCTCCGCCGAGAAGGGCGTCCTGTTCGCGATCGCCGCGGGCAACGAGGGCCCCCAGTCGATCGGTTCGCCGGGCAGCGCGGACGCCGCGCTCACCGTCGGCGCCGTCGACAAGAAGGACAAGCTGGCGGACTTCTCCTCCACCGGCCCGCGGGTCGGCGACGGCGCCATCAAGCCGGACGTCACCGCGCCCGGCGTCGACATCACCGCCGCCGCGGCCAAGGGCAGCGTCATCGACAAGGAGGTCGGCGAGAAGCCCGAGGGCTACCTGACCATCTCCGGCACCTCGATGGCCACGCCGCACGTCGCGGGCGCCGCCGCCATCCTGAAGCAGGAGCACCCCGACTGGGGCTACGCCGAGCTCAAGGGCGCGCTCACCGGCTCCGCCAAGGGCGGCGACTACACGCCGTTCGAGCAGGGCTCGGGCCGTATCGCGGTCGACAAGGCCATCAAGCAGTCCGTGATCGCCGACCCGGTCTCGGTCAGCTTCGGTGTGCAGCAGTGGCCGCACACCGACGACAAGCCGGTCACCAAGGAGCTGACGTACCGCAACCTCGGGGACAAGGACGTCACGCTCAAGCTGACCAGCACCGCCACCGACCCCAAGGGCCACGCGGCCCCGGCGGGCTTCTTCAAGCTGGCCGCCACCTCGGTGACCGTCCCGGCGCACGGCAAGGCCGCGGTCGGCTTCACGGTCGACACCAAGCTGGGCGGCACGGTCGACGGCGCCTACTCGTCGTACGTGACCGCGACCGGCGACGGGCAGACCGTCCGCACGGCCGCCGCGGTGCAGCGCGAGGTGGAGTCCTACGACGTCACGCTGAAGTTCATCGGCCGTGACGGCAAGCCGGCGCCGTACTACGACGCCGACCTGACCGGTGTGGCCGGCCTGGCGAACGGCCAGTGGCTCAACCCGTACGACAAGTCGGGCACGGTGAAGGTGCGCGCGCCCAAGGGCACGTACATCCTCAACACCGCCGTCTTCGGCGACCCGCAGGACGCGAGCAAGGGCATCGACTGGGTCGCCCAGCCGAAGCTGACCGTCGCCAAGAAGCAGACGATCACGATCGACGCGCGCAAGGCCAAGCCGGTGGACATCACCGTCCCGGCCACGGGCGCCAAGTCCGTGTTCGCCTCGCCCGAATGGGACGTCACCATCGGTGACGGCCAGTACGGCTACGGCTGGTTCCTCGACACGTACAAGAACTTCCGCACCGCCCACCTGGGTTCGCAGCTGCCCGCCGGCACGCTGAGCCAGCAGTGGGACGGCCACTGGACCAAGGGTTCCACCGAGCAGTACGACGTCACCTCCGGCGGCCCGGTCAGGCAGCTCGCCACCGGCTACACCAAGCACTACAAGGCGAGTGACCTGGCCACGGTGAAGGCCCGGCTCGGTGCCTCCGCGAGCGGCAAGAAGGGCTCCGTCGCCGCCGTCGGCTGGCTGCCCGGCAGCTCCGGCGCCTCCTCCGTCTCCATCCCGCAGAAGCTGCCCGGCACGCGCACCCTGCACGTGTCCGCCAAGGGCGGCGTGAAGTGGGAGCTGGAGTTCGAGCAGGACGGCGGCCTCGACCAGGACGGCTTCCCGATCCGTGAGGCCGGCTACGGCCTGGGGGCGCAGTCCTTCACGGCCGGCAAGTCGTACACGAAGACCTTCAACACCGCGGTCTTCGGCCCGCACCTGAACGCCAACTTCGGTGTCTACCGGGACGGCAACCAGATCTACGGCATGCTGCCGCTCTTCGCGGACGGCGCCAAGCACGCCGGCTCCTCGCTCTTCACCTCGGTGAACACCACCCTGTACCGCAACGGCAGCAAGGTCGGCTCCAACCACGACCCGCTGTTCGGCGACGAGCCCTTCAAGGTCCCGGCCGGTGACGCCGCGTACAAGCTGACCACCTCGGTCAAGCGCTCGGCGAAGGTCGCCGCGGCCTCCTCGCGGATCGACGCCACCTGGACGTTCCGCTCCAAGAAGCCGTCGGGCGGCTCCGCCAAGCTCCCCGTCTCCGCCCTGCACTTCGGCGCCACGACCGGCCTGGACAGCCGCGTCGACGCCGGCAAGAAGGTCACCTTCCCGGTGACCGTCGAGGGCGCGGCCGCGGGCAGCAACCTGAAGTCCCTCTCGGTGTACGTCTCCTACGACGGCAAGACCTTCAAGAAGGTCACCGTCCGCGGCGGCAAGATCACCGTGAAGAACCCGGCCAAGAACAAGGGCATCTCGTTCCGCGCCAAGATCGCCGACAAGAAGGGCAACACGTCGACGATCACCATCTACGACGCCTACCTCGGCAAGTGAGCCGCCGGTAGGCCGGTGACCGGACCGGCGGGCCGACAGGCCGGCCGGTCGGGGACCAAGGACGGACGGCCCGCGGGAAGCTCCGCTTCCCGCGGGCCGTTCGCGTGCGCTGCCCCGCGTGCGCCCCGGCCGCGCCGCGGGCGGGGCGCACGGCGCGCCTCAGGCCGAGGGCACCGCCCGTGTCGCGTCCGTGCCCCAGCTGGCCAGCAGGCGCAGGGACTCCGCCGAGGCCGACTGCGGCTCGGCGTGGTAGGTGATCAGCGCCTGGTCGGTGTCGCCCGTCACCCGGAACGTCTCGAAGCGCAGCGAGAGGTCACCGACCAGCGGGTGGTGCAGCCGCTTCATGCCGTGACTCTTCTCCTTGACGTCGTGCGTCGCCCACAGCCGCCGGAACTCCTCGCTCTTCACCGACAGCTCGCCGACCAGAGCGGACAACCGGGGATCGTCGGGGTAGCAGCCCGCGTCCATGCGCAGCGCGCAGACGATGTCGATCGCCTTCTGCTCCCAGTCGACGAACAGCTCCCGGTACTCGGGCCGCAGGAATACCAGCCGGGCCCAGTTGCGGTCGGCGGCCGGCAGCAGGGCCCAGTCGCCGAACAGCGCGGCCGCCATCCGGTTCCAGGCGAGGATCTCCGCGCGCCGCCCGACGACGTACGCGGGCACGCCGTCCATGGTGTCCAGCAGCTGGCACAGGGCCGCACGGACCTGCTGCTGCCGTGCCACGGGCCGCTTCTTGTGCGCCTTCGGCTTGGCCAGGTGGGTGAGGTGCGCGTGCTCGGCGTCCGACAGGCGCAGGGCACGGGCGATCGAGTCCAGCACCTCGGCCGAGACGTTCCGTCCGTTGCCCTGTTCCAGCCGCGTGTAGTAGGCCACCGAGACCCCGGCCAGCTGGGCCAGCTCCTCCCGGCGCAGCCCCGGCACCCGGCGGTGCCGGCCGAAGTCCGGCAACCCCACGTCCTCCGGCTTCAGCCGGGCTCGCCGGGTGCGCAGGAACTCGCTCAGCTCGGCCCGCCGGTCAAGGGGCCGTCCGGCGGTGGCTTCCGGCTGTTCGTCCATGCGCCCAGTATTCACGGTCGTACGCACGCCAGCCTGATCCCGCCAGTGGTAGGCACAGCGGTCGTACGAAGAGATGTGGACTGGGTGGCCGGCCGGACCTGGGGCACGCTGGAAGACGTACCCGGCCGGAAGGCAGCCGGGCACGGACCACTGCTAGGAGAACCCCGGCATGACCACTGTTGCTGCTTACGCCGCGCCCGCCCCGAAGGCCCCGCTGGAGCGGACCACCATCGAGCGGCGCGCGGTCGGTGAGTTCGACGTCCTGATCGACATCGAGTTCGCCGGTATCTGCCACTCGGACATCCACCAGGCCCAGGACGGCTGGCGCCCCGGCATCTTCCCGATGGTCCCCGGCCACGAGATAGCCGGCGTCGTCTCCGAGGTCGGCTCCGGCGTCACCAGGTTCGCCGTCGGCGACCGGGTCGGCGTCGGCTGCATGGTCGACTCCTGCCGTGAGTGCGACAACTGCCGGGCCGGCCTGGAACAGTACTGCTCCAAGGGCGGCCCCACCTGGACCTACAACGACACCGGCAAGGACGGTGAGCCCACCTACGGCGGCTACGCGCAGAAGATCGTCGTCGACGAGAACTACGTCGTCCGCGTCCCCGAGGGCCTGTCGCTCGACGTGGCCGCGCCGCTGCTGTGCGCGGGCATCACCACGTACTCCCCGCTCCGGCACTGGAACGCCGGCCCCGGCAAGAAGGTCGCGGTGGTCGGCCTCGGCGGTCTCGGCCACATGGGCGTGAAGATCGCGCACGCGATGGGCGCCGAGGTCACCGTGCTGTCGCAGTCACTGCGCAAGAAGGACGACGGCCTCCGGCTCGGTGCCGACCACTACTACGCCACCGGCGACCCGGACACCTTCGAGGAGCTCGCGGGCACCTTCGACATCATCCTCAACACCGTCTCGGCCCCGCTCGACTTCGCCGCCTACCTGTCGCTGCTGCGCACCGACGGCACGATGGTGAACGTCGGCCTCCCCGAGGAGCCGGTGCAGATCGTCCTACAGTCCCTGTTCGGCAACCGCCGCAGCATCAGCAGCTCCGGCATCGGCGGCATCGCCGAGACCCAGGAGATGCTGGACTTCTGCGCGCAGCACGGGCTCGGCGCCGAGATCGAGCTGATCAGTGCCGCCGAGATCAACGAGGCGTACGAGCGGGTCCAGTCCAGCGACGTCCGCTACCGCTTCGTCATCGACACGGCCACGATCTGACGCTTCCCGCCCCACCCTGGACCTCGCGGCCCGGCACCTGGCCGACGGCAAGGGTCCCGGGGGGGGGGGGGGGGGGGGGGGGGGGGGGGGGGGCGGGGGGGGGGGGGGGGGGGGGGGG
>NZ_JAJSZC010000215.1:0-13575 GCF_036815105.1 Streptomyces sp. IBSBF 3136 | reverse complement strand
GCTTCCAGGGCGACCCGTACGCAGCCCTCCCCGTCCGGCACCGTGCGCACCCGGGCCCCGGGCCCGCCGGACGGCGTGACCCGCAGGGCGGACTCGCCGATCCGCAGCAGCGCCCCCGCGGAGAACCGCACCGGGCGCTCGCCCACGCGCGTGCCGTCCAGGGCCGTGCCGTTCGTGGAGCCGAGGTCGGCCACCGAGACGCGGCCGTCGGCGGCCACGGTGACCGCGCAGTGCACACGGGAGACGTCCGGGTCGTCCAGCGGGACGTCGGCGTCGGCGGAGCGGCCGACGGTGATCCGGCCGCCGTGCAGCAGATGGACCCCGCCCGCGTCCGGTCCCGCGACCACGTGCAGCTGGGTCGGGGCGTCGTCCAGTTCGGGATGCGGCTCGGGGGCCGCCGGTGCGCCCAGGGACAGCACGGCGCCGTCGACCAGGGGAGGCTCGCCGAGGGTGTGGCGGCGGGGGTCCAGCCGGTCCGTGCCCGCGTACAGCACGACCGGGGAACCGCCGGTGTCCCGGCCCGTGCCGCCCTCCCCGGTGACCGCCGAGGCCAGCGCCGACGCCACGGCGCCCAGGTCCGTGCCCGCGGGCGCCGTCACCAGCACGTCGCGGCTCGCGGCTCGGCCCCGGTGCGGGGTCGGGCCCAGCGGGTCTACGACGGTCAGCCGGATCTGCATCGCCGTCAGCGGTCCCTTCTGCCCGGGCGCGGACGTACCCCACCCCCGCACGAGCACTCGGCCAGTACTGCACGCATCCTCGCACCTGTCGCTGACAACACGCCCGCGCCCCGGGGCCAAGTGATCTTGATTGGTCAGCTCTGCCCCCAAAAGTGCCTGACCACTGGCGCATCGATGATCAGTTGAGATCGGTCACGTGCCGCCCTTGGCAACCAGGAGACCGGAGCGAGCGTCTTTCCTTCGAACATCGACGGGAACGTTTACGTAGTGCCCTCGGGGGCGGCACTACAGTGGATCGGAACACCGGAACACCGGCGAGCAAGCAGCCATGCAAGCAGCCAGCAAGCAGCAGGGAGCGCGTGACGTGCGGCCAGTCGGCAGCAAGTACCTGCTCGAGGAGCCGCTCGGACGCGGCGCCACGGGCACTGTCTGGCGTGCTCGCCAGCGCGAGACCGCGGGTGCCGAGGCGGCCGTGCCCGGCCAGCCCGGCGAGACGGTCGCGATCAAGGTCCTGAAGGAAGAGCTGGCGAGCGACCCGGACATCGTGATGCGGTTCCTGCGGGAACGCTCCGTCCTGCTCCGGCTCACCCACCCCAACATCGTCCGGGTCCGCGACCTGGTCGTCGAGGGTGACCTGCTGGCCCTGGTCATGGACCTCGTCGACGGCCCCGATCTGCACCGCTACCTGCGGGAGAACGGCCCCTTCACCCCGGTCGCCGCGGCCCTGCTGACGGCGCAGATCGCCGACGCCCTCGCCGCGAGCCACACCGACGGCGTCGTCCACCGCGACCTGAAGCCCGCCAACGTGCTGCTCCGGCAGTACGACGGCCAGATGCACCCGATGCTGACCGACTTCGGCATCGCCCGCCTCGCCGACTCCCCGGGCCTGACCCGGACCCACGAGTTCGTCGGCACTCCCGCCTACGTCGCCCCGGAGTCCGCCGAGGGCCGTCCGCAGACCTCCGCCGTCGACGTCTACGGCGCCGGCATCCTGCTCTACGAGCTGGTCACCGGCCGTCCGCCGTTCTCCGGCGGCAGCGCGCTCGAGGTCCTGCACCAGCACCTGAGCGCCGAGCCGCGCCGGCCCTCCACCGTCCCGGACCCGTTGTGGACGGTGATAGAGCGCTGCCTGCGCAAGAACCCGGAGGAGCGGCCCAGCGCCGAGAACCTCGCGCGCGGGCTGCGGGTCGTCGCCGAGGGCGTCGGTGTGCACGCGAACGCCGCGCAGATCGCCGCCGCCGAGGGCGTCGGCGCCCTGCTGGCCCCCGATCCGGCCCCGGCCGCGGTCCCTGGCGTGCCCGGCGCCGCCGACCCCACCCAGGTGCTGCCGACCAACGCGCCGGGCGGGTACGACCCGAACGCCGCGACCAGCTTCCTGCCGCACACCGGCGGCCCCGCCGGCGCGGCCGACCCCACGGCCGTCCTGCCGAGCACCGGCGCCGCCGACCCGACCGCGGTCCTGCCGCCGGTGCCCCAGGGGCAGCCGGGCGGACAGCCCGAGCAGCCGCACCCCTGGCAGACCCAGCTGCGCGCCGCCCGCGACCGCAACGAGCAGACGCAGATCCAGTACATCGACCCCGACGAGGACCCGCTGCGCCGCCGCCCCCAGCGGCAGGTGGCCAGGCCGCAGCAGCAGCCGCGCCAGGCGCCGCAGGCGCGTCCGCAGCAGCCCCAGCCGCGCGGCCGGCAGCGGCCGCCGGCCGGGTACGGCTACCCCGAGCAGCAGCAGCCCCAGCGCTACGCCCCGCAGCAGCAGCCGCAGCGGTACGCGCCCCCCGCCCCGGAACCGCAGCGGCCCGCGCGCGAGCCCCGGCCGGCCCGGCAGCGCGGCGCCAACCCGATGAAGATCCCCGGCCTCGGCTGCCTGAAGGGCTGCCTGTTCACGATCGTCATCCTGGTCGTGGCGAGCTGGCTGGTCTGGGAGCTGACCCCGCTGCACAACTGGATCGGCCAGGGCCGGGGCTACTGGTCCCAGCTCAGCGACTGGGCCGGCAAGGTGAGCCACTGGGTCAAGCGGATCGGGGATTCCTCCGGTAGCGGCAACTGATCGCCAGTTTGGGAATTTGTCGACATCTGGCGGGTGATTTCCGTCTCCACGGTGAAGGTTGGCTCCTCCGGCGCGTAGTTTTAGCGACAACACGCGTCGGTAGGAGCAGTCTTGGCACGGAAGATCGGCAGCCGGTACACCGCCAACCAGATCCTGGGGCGGGGCAGCGCCGGCACGGTGTGGCTGGGCGAGGGGCCCGACGGTCCCGTCGCCGTCAAGCTGCTGCGCGAGGACCTCGCGTCCGACCAGGAACTCGTCGGCCGCTTCGTCCAGGAGCGCACCGCACTCCTCGGCCTGGACCACCCGCACATCGTCTCGGTCCGCGACCTGGTGGTCGACGGCAACGACCTGGCCCTCGTCATGGACCTGGTACGCGGCACCGACCTGCGCACCCGCCTGGAACGTGAGCGCCGGCTGGCGCCCGAGGCCGCGGTGGCGATCGTCGCCGACGTCGCCGACGCCCTCGCGGCGGCCCACGCGGCCGGGGTCGTGCACCGGGACGTGAAGCCCGAGAACGTCCTGCTGGACATGCAGGGCCCGCTCGGCCCGGGCGGCGCCCACCCGGCGCTGCTCACCGACTTCGGCGTCGCCAAACTGATCGACTCACCGAAGCGTACCCGCGCCACGAAGATCATCGGCACCCCCGACTACCTGGCCCCCGAGATCGTCGAGGGCCTGCCGCCGCGCGCCGCCGTCGACATCTACGCCCTGGCGACGGTCCTGTACGAGCTGCTCGCCGGCTTCACGCCCTTCGGGGGCGGCCACCCCGGCGCGGTGCTGCGCCGGCACGTCACCGAGAGCGTCGCGCCCCTGCCCGGCATCCCCGACGAGCTGTGGCAGCTCATCGTCCAGTGCCTGGCCAAGGCCCCCGCCTCCCGGCTGCGCGCCTCGGAGCTGGCGGCCAGGCTCCGCGAGCAGCTCCCGATGCTCGCGGGCATGCCGCCGCTGGACGTGGACGAGCCCGACCTCTCCGAGGAGGCGGACGAGGAGCCGGTGCCGCCCGCTCAGTCCGGGGCGGAGCCGGTACGGCGGCGCGGCGCGGTGTCCCTGGTGCCCGGCGCCAGGCCGGACTCCAACCGGGACACGCACACGTCGATGCGGGTGCCGGCGCCGGACGAGCTGGCCGGCGGCGCGCACGGGACGGCACGGGTGCCCCGGGCCTCCGGTGCGCCCAGGCCGGGCTCGGCGCGGCACCGGGCGACCGTACGGCGGCGCAGGATCACCCTCGGCGTGGCCGGGGTGGCCGTCGCCGCCCTCGTGGGCGTCGGCGCCTGGTGGGCCGGTTCGGGAGGGGACGAGCCGCCGCAGGACACCCACAGCACCTCGGCCCCGTGACCTCCCGGCGGCGGGCTGCGGGGCGCCTGCGGTCCCCGGCTGGGCGCACCCTGCCTTGGGCGCTCGGCGGAGCCGTTACGCTGGAGGCGTGGCAGTCGTCGATGTATCCGAAGAGCTGAAGTCCCTCTCCTCGACCATGGAGTCGATCGAGGCCGTCCTGGACCTCGACCGGATGAGGGCAGACATCGCCGTGCTCGAGGAGCAGGCGGCCGCGCCGTCCCTGTGGGACAACCCGGACGAGGCGCAGAAGATCACCAGCAAGCTCTCCCACCTCCAGGCCGAGGTCAGGAAGGCGGAGGCGCTGCGCGGCCGGATCGACGATCTCGCGGTCCTCTTCGAGATGGCCGAGGAGGAGGACGACCCGGACACCCGGGCCGAGGCCGAGTCCGAGCTGGTGTCGGTGCGCAAGTCGCTGGACGAGATGGAGGTCCGTACCCTCCTGTCCGGCGAGTACGACTCCCGTGAGGCGCTGGTCAACATCCGCGCCGAGGCCGGTGGCGTGGACGCCGCCGACTTCGCCGAGAAGCTCCAGCGCATGTACCTGCGCTGGGCCGAGCAGCGCGGCTACAAGACCGAGCTCATCGAGACGTCGTACGCCGAAGAGGCCGGCATCAAGTCGACCACCTTCGCCGTGCAGGCGCCGTATGCCTACGGCACCCTCTCCGTCGAGCAGGGCACGCACCGCCTGGTGCGCATCTCGCCCTTCGACAACCAGGGCCGCCGCCAGACCTCCTTCGCGGGCGTCGAGGTGCTGCCGGTCGTCGAGCAGTCCGACCACGTCGAGATCGACGAGACCGACCTGCGCATCGACGTCTACCGGTCCTCCGGACCCGGCGGCCAGGGCGTCAACACCACCGACTCGGCGGTGCGCATCACGCACCTCCCCACCGGCATCGTGGTCTCCTGCCAGAACGAGCGGTCGCAGATCCAGAACAAGGCCACCGCGATGAACGTCCTCCAGGCCAAGCTGCTGGAGCGGCGCCGGCAGGAGGAGCAGGCCAAGATGGACGCCCTGAAGGGCGACGGCGGCAACTCCTGGGGCAACCAGATGCGCTCGTACGTGCTGCACCCGTACCAGATGGTCAAGGACCTGCGCACCGAGTTCGAGGTCGGCAACCCCGAGTCCGTGTTCAACGGCGAGATCGAAGGCTTCCTCGAGGCCGGTATTCGCTGGCGCAAGCAGCAAGAGAAGTGACTTTGTCGACATGACAACTGCCGCCCTGGAGGCGGCAGTTGTCATTTGTCTGGGTTTTACATCACACTCACAGGCTCCAACTCCCAACAAACGCCCCCCTGCTGGACATTGCGCGCGCAATGGCCTTGACGCTGCTTTGAAAAGTGGGAAGGGTGAAGCGTGGCATGCGTATCTCTGGGGCGCATGTGAACCGGGGGAATGGAAACGCTCGACTCGCATCGGGCTTCGTCAGCTGCCTCCGTCGATCACGGCCAGCCCCGAGCGCCGCCTCATTGACGAACAGCTACTGGGGGTAGCAACCACATGACGAAGAAGACGCGGATCCGGGTCGCGCGGATAGCCGCCGGCGCCGTGATCGCGGCCGGTGCCTCGCTGACCGCGGCCGGTGCCGCCTCCGCCCTGGACCTCGGTGTCCAGGCGGGGCCGCTCACCCTCGGGGTGAGCGCGGACGGAGAGGACGACGGCGGCGCCGACGGCGGCACCGACGGCGGTTGCCCGATCGGCATCTGCACCGACGGTGGCACCGACGGCGGCAGCGTTGACGGTGGCACTGCGGATGGTGGTACCGCTGACGGCGGCACCGCCAGCATCGGTGGTACCGCTGACGGCGGCACCGCAGATGGTGGCACCGCTGACGGCGGCGCCGCTGACGGTGGTACCGCCAGCATCGGTGGTACCGCTGACGGCGGCACCGCGAGCGTCGGTGGCACCGCGAGCGTCGGTGGGACCAGCACCGACGGCGGCACCACCACGACCGGCGGCGACGGCAGCACCGGCGGCAACAACTCCGGTGGCAACGGCAACACGGGCGGCGACAGCACCACCGGTGGCGGTTCCAGCACCGGCGGCGGCTCCAGCACCGGTGGCGGCAACGGAGGTTCCGGTGGCAACGGCGGCTCCGGCAACGGCGGCTCGACCGGCGGCTCCGGCACCTCCGGCGGCAACGGCCACACCACCCCCGACGGTGGCGGCAACGACAACGTCCCGCAGGAGGAGGGTTCCTCGACCCTCACCGACACCGGCTCCGACACCACGGCCCAGGGCGGCGACAAGCAGCTCGCCGAGACCGGTGCCGGCCAGACCGCGTTCCTGATCGTCGGCGCCGCGACCATGATCGCCGGCGGCATCGGCTTCCGCGTCCTGCCGCGTCTGGTCAACGGCCGCGGCGGCGCTGCGGCCTGAACGTAACCCCGCGGTCACACACCGCAGGCGGCACGCTCGCCGAAGGGCCCGGAGCTCGGCGCTCCGGGCCCTTCCGGCGTCTTCCCGGGCCGTCGCGCACGTCGTCGCGTGCGCCGTCCCGGACGGGTCTCCTACGCGGTCTGGTGCGCCAGCAGCGCGACCGTGGCGATCAGCACCGCGAGCAGCGCGATCAGCGCCATGGGGTTCAGCCCCGCGAAGAAGTTCTCCTGCTGCAGTCGCTCGCGGTTGGCGCGGCACACCGGGCACCGGCCCTCGCTCACCGGCGACGCGCAGTTCGCGCACACCAACCGGTCGTACGTCATGCGCTCGCCCTCCTCGCGCCGGCCATCACACATATAACGCACACGGGAACCAGAACGTTCCCCCTCCACTCTGCCAGGTTCCCCCGGAAAGAGCGCGGGCGCCCGGAGAACCCCACATTCACGCCTGTACAAAAACGCACAAGCCGCACCCAACCACGCCCGGGCCCTGCGCTCGCGCACCCGGTTCGCGTATGGTCACGCTCATCTACCCCCGGCGACCCGTGGTGCATCCGTGATCCGATTCGACAACGTCTCCAAGGTCTACCCCAAGCAGACCCGCCCAGCCCTGCGGGATGTGTCCCTGGAAGTGGAGAAGGGCGAGTTCGTCTTCCTCGTGGGATCCTCCGGCTCCGGGAAGTCCACCTTCCTGCGGCTCGTCCTCCGCGAGGAGCGGTGCAGCCATGGCCAGGTGCACGTGCTGGGCAAGGACCTCGCCCGCCTCTCGAACTGGAAGGTGCCGCAGATGCGCCGCCAGCTCGGGACGGTCTTCCAGGACTTCCGCCTCCTGCCGAACAAGACGGTCGCGGAGAACGTGGCCTTCGCGCAGGAGGTGATCGGCAAGTCGCGCGGCGAGATCCGCAAGTCCGTGCCGCAGGTGCTCGACCTCGTCGGACTCGGCGGCAAGGAGGACCGCAGGCCCGGCGAGCTGTCCGGTGGTGAGCAGCAGCGCGTGGCCATCGCGCGCGCGTTCGTCAACCGGCCCAAGCTGCTGATCGCCGACGAGCCCACCGGCAACCTCGACCCGCAGACCTCCGTCGGCATCATGAAGCTGCTCGACCGCATCAACCGGACGGGCACCACCGTCATCATGGCGACGCACGACCAGAACATCGTGGACCAGATGCGCAAGCGCGTCATCGAGCTGGAGAAGGGCCGCCTCGTGCGTGACCAGGCCCGCGGCGTCTACGGCTACCAGCACTAAGCAAGTTCACGACGGAAAGGCTTGACCAGACGCCATGCGCGCCCAGTTCGTCCTGTCGGAGATCGGTGTCGGTCTCCGCCGCAATCTGACGATGACGTTCGCCGTCATCGTCTCCGTCGCCCTGTCCCTCGCCCTCTTCGGCGGCTCCCTGCTGATGAGCGACCAGGTGAGCACCATGAAGGGCTACTGGTACGACAAGGTCAACGTCTCGATCTTCCTGTGCAACAAGAGCGACGCGCAGTCGGACGTCAACTGCGCCAAGGGCGCGGTCACCGAGGACCAGAAGAAGCAGATCCTCAGCGACCTGCACAAGATGCCGATCGTCGAGAAGGTCGCGTACGAGTCGCAGGACCAGGCGTACAAGCACTACAAGGAGCAGTTCGGCAACTCCCCGCTGGCCAGCTCGCTCACGCCGGACCAGATGCAGGAGTCCTACCGCATCAAGCTCAAGGACCCGCAGAAGTACCAGGTGATCGCGACCGCGTTCAACGGCCGTGACGGGGTGCAGTCGGTGCAGGACCAGAAGGGCATCCTGGACAACCTCTTCCAGCTGCTCAACCTGATGAACCGGGCGGCCCTCGGTGTGATGGCGCTGATGCTGCTCGTCGCGCTCCTGCTGATCGTCAACACCGTGCGTGTCTCGGCGTTCAGCCGCAGGCGCGAGACCGGGATCATGCGCCTGGTCGGTGCCTCGGGCTTCTACATCCAGGCGCCGTTCATCATGGAGGCCGCGGTCGCCGGACTCATCGGCGGTGGCCTCGCCTGCTTCTTCCTCGTGATCGGGCGGTACTTCACGATCGACCACGGCATGGCGCTGTCCACCAAGCTCACCCTGATCAACTTCGTCGGCTGGGACGCGGTGTTGACCAAGCTCCCGCTGATCCTCGCGACCAGTGTGCTGATGCCGTCCCTGGCGGCGTTCTTCGCGTTGCGCAAGTACCTGAAGGTGTGACGCATGCCAACGGGGCCGTACGGGCAAGCGACCGTACGGCCCTTCGCGTTGTCCTAGACTCACCGCCATGTCGGGCCGCGACCTGTTCTGTCAGCCCCGCCGCTTCGGCCGCGGGGCCGCCCTGACGTTGGTCTTCGCCGGTGTCCTCGTCGCCGGCGCGGCCACCGGCTCCTTCCCGGACAACGGCCAGGGGAGCCATTCAGGCCGCAAGACCGCCGCCGGGCCCGCGCGTTCGGCGTCCCACGAGGACGTGCGGGAAGCCGCGGCCCGGGCCATGGCCGACGGCAAGTCGCCGATGGAGGCGGCCGAGCGGGCCGTCAGCCGCAGCGGCGACCGCTGGGGCGCCGTCTACTCCGAGGACGAGTACCAGGAGTTCCGGGACGCCCTCGACGGCCAGTACACCGGCGTCGGCCTGTGGGCGCGGCGCGAGGCGGACGGCCGTATCGAGGTGACCCGGGTGCAGTCGGGCTCGCCGGCGGCCGACGCCGGGATCCGCGCGGGCGACCGGCTGCGCAGCGTCGACGGCGGCGCTGTCGACGGACGGCCGGTCACCGAGGTGGTCTCCTTACTCCGCGGCGACGCCGACGACGCGCCCGCCGGTACGACGGTCACGCTCGGCCTGCAGCGCGGCACGCGCGCGTGGACCGAGACCCTGCACCGGGCCCGCCTGTCGACCGACTCGGTGACCACCCGCAAGCTGCCCGGCGGGGTCACCGTCATCAGGATCGCCTCCTTCACCAAGGGCTCGGGTCACGCCGTGCGCGCCGCGGTACGGCAGGCCCCGGCCGGCATCGTGCTCGACCTGCGGGGCAACTCCGGCGGTCTGGTCACCGAGGCCGTGGACACCGCCTCCGCCTTCCTGGACGGCGGCCTGGTCGCCACCTACGACGTCGACGGCGCCCAGCGCGCCCTGCACGCCCGCGCCGGCGGCGACACCGCCCGGCCGCTGGTCGCCCTCGTCGACGGGGGCACGATGAGCGCGGCCGAGATGCTCACCGGGGCCCTGCAGGACCGGGGCCGCGCGGTGGTGATCGGCTCCCGCACCTTCGGCAAGGGCTCCATCCAGATGCCGACCGAGCTGCCCGACGGCTCCGTGGCCGAGCTGACCGTGGGCCACTACCGCACCCCGTCCGGGCACGCGGTGGACGGCCGGGGCATCACCCCCGACCTTGACGCGGGGCCCGGAGCCCTGCGGCGGGCGGAGACGGTCCTCACCGGCCTGGGCGACCCCTCGTAGCCCCCCTCTTAATGCGCTTCCCTCCCACCCCCTCCATGGTGCGAAAATGGTCGGCACTATGGCTAAGGAAAAAGGGCGCAAGCTGATCGCGCAGAACAAGAAGGCGCGGCACGACTACCTCATCCTCGACACGTACGAGGCCGGTCTCGTCCTGATGGGGACCGAGGTGAAGTCACTGCGCCAGGGGCGGGCCTCGCTGGTCGACGGCTTCGTGCAGCTGGACGGTCACGAGGCGTGGCTGCACAACGTGCACGTGCCCGAGTACAGCCAGGGCACCTGGACCAACCACAGCGCCCGGCGCAAGCGGAAGCTGCTGCTGCACCGCGACG
Organism: Streptomyces sp. IBSBF 3136; assembly: GCF_036815105.1. Taxonomy (NCBI): domain Bacteria; kingdom Bacillati; phylum Actinomycetota; class Actinomycetes; order Kitasatosporales; family Streptomycetaceae; genus Streptomyces; species Streptomyces sp. IBSBF 3136. The sequence continues at coordinate 3,376 of NZ_JAJSZC010000215.1, read as the reverse complement.
AGATCGACAAGCTGGAGTCGAAGTCCCAGGAGACCGGTCACACCATCGTGCCCCTGGCCCTGTACTTCAAGGACGGCCGGGCCAAGGTCGAGATCGCGCTGGCGAAGGGCAAGAAGGAGTACGACAAGCGCCAGACCCTGCGCGAGAAGCAGGACCGTCGCGAGGCGGACCGCGCCATGTCGGCCGTGCGCCGCAAGCAGCGGGGCTAGCGGGAATACGCTGGCCTCGACCCGCGTTGGTCACGTACGATGGCAGCAGCACCCCACGGAGGGTGCGTGTGACCCTCTCCGGAGGGATTGAAAAATCAACATGGGGATGATCGGTTTCGACAGCGGATGTCGAAGCAGGGGAAGCGTGTCGAGGAAGCGGCCATGATCTCGTAAACCACAGGCCGAAAACAATAATCGCCAACACCAAGCGCGATTCCTCCTCGTTCGCCCTCGCTGCCTAATTAGCAGCTAGCGAACTCTCATAGGAGTGTCAGCCCGGGGCTGTTCCCGACCCGGATCCTGGCATCGACTAGGGGACTAAACCTTGATCCCGGTCACGGGGTGAAGAGGGAAACCAAACAGTGACTGAGCCCGTCGGAGACTTGTCCGCGTGATCTCCGGGGCCGAGAAAAGCGAAGCGGACTGCACACGGAGAAGCCCTCCTTCTGCACCGTTGGACGCGGGTTCGATTCCCGCCATCTCCACCAGCTCCCCGCGGGGAGTACCCCATGTGGGCAACGGCCCCGTCGCTTCCGAGCGGCGGGGCCGTCGTCATGCCGTGGCGCAGCCGCCGTCACGCGGCGGCCGCAGCGGCGGCCGTGTCGGCACCGGCCGTGTCGGCGGCGGCCGTGTCGGCACCGGCACGGGTCACCGCGGCCAGCACGAGGGCGAGCGCGGCGGCGGTCACCGGCACGGCGTACGCGGTGGTGGGGGAGAGGTGCTCCACCGCCCAGCCGCCCGTCGCCGAACCGCAGGCGATTCCGGTCAGCAGGCCGGTCACCACCAGGCTCATCCCCTCGTTGAGGCGGTCGGCGGGGGTACGGCGCTGGACCAGGGTCATCGCCGTCACCATCGTCGGTGCCGTCGCCATCCCCGCCGGCAGCAGCGCGGCCGCCAGCACCCACAGCGACCCCGTCGCCCACGCGGCCAGCCACGGCAGTGTCATCAGCGCGGCCATCCCGGCCAGGCAGTGGCCGAGCCGCAGCCCGGCCGGTTTCAGGGCGCCGTAGACCAGGCCCGCCGCGCACGAGCCCGCCGCCTGAAGCGCGAGGACCGCGCCGGCCGCCGCGCGGTGCCCCTGGGCGTCCGCGTAGGCGATCGTGACGACCTCCATGGAGCCGAACACCGCGCCGGTCGCCACGAAGCAGGCCAGCAGCGGCGGGATCCCGCGGGTGCGCAGCGGCGAGGGGCCCTTCGAACGGGTCGCCGGCGGCGGCTCGGTCGCCCGCTGGGCGGTGAACACCAGCATGCCGCCGAGCAGCAGGACGGCACCGGTGAGGGTGCCCGCCTCCGGGAAGAAGGCGCCGGTCAGGAAGGACGCCAGGACCGGGCCGAGCATGAAGCACAGCTCGTCGGCCGCCTGCTCGAAGGAGTTGGCGGTGTGCAGCGCCCCGGGGTCGTCGCGCAGCAGGTGGGCCCAGCGGGCGCGGGACAGGCCGCCGATGTTGGGGGTGGACGCGGTGGCGGCGTAGGCGGCGAACAGGGTCCAGTTCGGGGCGTCGTAGCGCACGCAGAGCAGCAGCGCGAGGCTGCCGAGCACCGCCGTCACGGTGGCCGGCACGGCGATCCGGGTCTGTCCGTACCGGTCGACGAGCCGCGCGATCCAGGGCCCGGCCACCCCGGTCGCCGCCAGCCCGGTGGCGGTGACCGCACCGGCGAGGGCGTACGAGCCCCGGGCCCCGGCGATCATCACCACCGCGCTCACCCCGAACATCCCCATGGGCAGCCGGGCGATCAGGTTGCCGGCGGTGAAGGCGCGGGTGCCGGGGAGGCGGAACAGGCGGCGGTATCCGGTGGACGGTGACGGTGCGCGCCGTATTCGGGCGGCTTCGGTGGTCTGTTGCGGCATGACCCCACGGTCACCCGGAGTGGATCACCGGGTCCAACACCTTCTCCGTGCCGATTCACGCGCTTCCGTTGTAAATTCCCCCGCATGCCCGCTCCCGTCTCCCTCGACCCCCGGCTGCTGCGCGCCTTCCTGGCCGTCGCCGAGGAACTGCACTTCACCCGGGCCGCGGCCCGGCTGTACGTCGCCCAGCAGGCGCTCAGCAGGGATGTGCGGCGCCTGGAACGGGAACTGGGCGCCGAGCTGTTCCTGCGGACCACCCGGCAGGTCGCGCTGACGGCGGACGGCGAGCGCCTGCTGCCGCACGCCCGGCGGGTGCTCGCCGCCCAGGACGATCTGCTGGCCGCCTTCGGGCAGGCCCGGCCGCTGCTGGTCGACCTCAACTCCGCGGGGCTGGTCACGGGCCGGCGGGTGCTGCACCGGGCCCGTGAACTCGCCCCCGACTGCGAGCTGATGGCCCGCTACGAGAGCGGCCTCACGGGAGCGGCCGGGGAACTGCTGGCGGGCCGGCTGGACGCCTCCTTCGGGCGCTTCGCCGGCCTGGAGCCCGCCCTGCGGTCCGGGCTCGAACAGCAGCCCGTGCGCTGGGAGCCGATGGCCGTGGTCCTGCCCGACGACCACCCCTTGGCCGCACTTCCCGAGGTCCCGGTGGCCGCGCTGGCCGGTGAGACGGTGTACGCCGGGGCCGGGAACCCGCGCACCCGGGAGTGGACCGATCTGGCGGTTCACCTTTTCGAGGGGCACGGCATCCGACTCGCATCACCCCTTCCGCTGGCGGTCGGGGACGAGGAATTCGAGCGGATCATGGCCAAGACCCGCAATCCGATTCTGGCCGTGGTGGACTTTCCGGCCATGCCCCGCACGGTGCTACGGCCGCTCGTCGATCCCGTACCGCTGTCGCCGGTGTCACTCGTGTGGCGAAAGGGGCTGGTCCACCCCGGGCTGGACGCGCTCAGAGCGGCCGCGACGGAGATCACTCGCGCCGAAAGGTGGCTGCTACGGCCAACCGACCGATGGTTCCCGGCCATTGATGATCGTGTGATGAGCGCCCAGAAGTGAGGGTGGCAACCACGAAACCCCGGTCGCTGGACGCGGGGGGCGGCGCAGGCCGGCGTGAGGACGGCCCGCGGGGCGTCCGCCCTCACCGGCCGCCCACGGGCCGAGTGAGAGCAACGTTCCCTCGCGGTCACTCGCACAGCCACCGGCAGGAAACGCGTCCTCCCTACCTTCGGGTCCCAGTTACGCACTGGACGAACGAGCACCCGGAGCCCCGTGGAGGCGCCATGACAGCCCCAGCCCCTACCCCGCCCCCGCCCCTGAC
>NZ_JAJSZC010000214.1:0-13681 GCF_036815105.1 Streptomyces sp. IBSBF 3136 | reverse complement strand
GGGCATAGGGGGGCATGTGGTGGGCGTGGGCGTGGGCGTGGGCGTGGGCGTGGGCGGTCAGATGGTGCGGTCGTCGACCGCCGGACCGCGGTGTCCTGGCCGCGGGGGTGGCGCGCCGTCCCCACGCGAACTCGGCTGCCGGACCGGCGTAGGACCGGCTGCCGCCTCGGCGTTGGGCCGTCTGCCGTATCGCTGGTCGCCCGGCGACGGGTTCAGGACGCGAACAGGCGTACGGGCCAGGTCGCGTGCCACTCGGCGCCGATCTCCGTCAGGGGCCCGGAGGCGGCCGGGAGCGCGTCGGTGCCCTCGTCGTCGACACGGCGGGCCGCCTCGACCGCCGTGTCCACGACCCGGTCCAGCTCGGGCGCCAGCCGGGCCAGCACCCCGGTCGCGTCGAACGGGTCGAGGCTCAGCAGCCGGACCGTGGCCGTCGCGGGCCCGCTCACGCTCTCGTACGCCGCGCAGTACGCCGCGTCGTCCGGCCCAAGCCCCGCCGCCCGGGCGGTGAGCCCGAGCACCACCGGCTGGTGCGCCCCCTTGGGGAACCGCGCCGCCAGGGCGTCCAGTTCGGGGGACGGCCAGCAGGCCCGCGCGGCCCGCGTCAGCTGCCGGCCGAGCCTGCGCGCGGCGGCCCGCAGCGCGGGCGAGGGGGTGCGGGCGTCCGCCGCGGCGTCCAGCCCGGCCGGGTCCGCCCCGAGCACGGCGGCGGCCGCCAGCGCGGCCGCGACCAGTCCCGCGGTGTGCAGCCGGCCCCGGCAGTAGTCCTCCAGGTCCGCGGCGCGGGTGATCCGTCCCGCCCGTACGGCGGCCTCCGCCCCGCCGGAGTGCGCGTGCCCTCCGGCGGGGAAGCGGCCGTCGGCCAGGACGAGCAGTGCCGCCCTGCCCATCAGAAGAGGAAGTAACGCTGGGCCATGGGCAGTTCGGCGGCCGGTGTCGCCTCGACCAGTTCGCCGTCGATGTGCACGGCGAAGCTGTCGGGGTCGATCCGCACCTGCGGGAGCGCGTCGTTCTCCCGCATGTCCGCCTTGGTCACGGCGCGCGTCGACTCGATCGCGGCGAACCGCTTGCCCAGCCGCAGCCGCTCGGGCAGCCCGTCCGCGATGGCCAGGGGGGCCACGAAGTTCACCGAGTTGGCGGCCGGCGCACGCCCGATCGCGCCGTACATCGGCCGGGGCAGGATGGGCTGCGGGGTGGGGATGGAGGCGTTGGCATCGCCCATCTGCGCATAGGCGATCTGGCCGCCCTTGATCACAAGGAGCGGCTTGACCCCGAAGAACGCGGGCTCCCAGAGCACGAGGTCGGCGAGCTTTCCGGTCTCGACGGACCCGATCTCGTGGGCGAGGCCCTGGGCGAGCGCCGGGTTGATCGTGTACTTGGCGACGTAGCGCCGTACCCGGTGGTTGTCCGCCCGCCCGTCGCCGGGCAGCGCGCCCCGGCGCCGCTTCATCACGTGCGCGGTCTGCCAGGTGCGCAGGACGACCTCGCCGACGCGGCCCATGGCCTGGGAGTCGGACGAGATGATCGAGATGGCACCCAGGTCGTGGAGAATGTCCTCGGCGCCGATCGTGGACGGCCTGATCCGCGACTCGGCGAACGCCAGGTCCTCCGGGACCGCCGGGTTGAGGTGGTGGCACACCATCAGCATGTCGAGGTGTTCCTCGGCGGTGTTGACGGTGAACGGCCGGGTCGGGTTGGTGGAGCTGGGCAGCACGTTCGGCTGGGACACCACGGTCATGATGTCCGGCGCGTGCCCGCCGCCCGCGCCCTCGGTGTGGTACGAGTGGATTCCCCGGCCCGCGATCGCGGCGAGCGTGTCGCCGACGAAGCCCGCCTCGTTCAGCGTGTCCGTGTGGATGGCGACCTGGATGCCGGTCCGGTCGGCCACGGTCAGCGCGGCGTCGATGACGGCCGGGGTGGATCCCCAGTCCTCGTGGAGCTTCAGTCCGAGGGCGCCGCCGCGGATCTGGGAGAGCATCGCGTCGTGCGAGACGGTGTTGCCCTTGCCGAGGAAGCCGACGTTGACGGGGTAGGCCTCCATCGCCTCCAGCATCCGGGCCAGATGCCAGGGGCCGGGTGTCACGGTGGTCGCCTTGGAGCCCTCGGCGGGCCCGGTGCCGCCACCGACCAGGGTGGTGATGCCGGAGGCCAGCGCCTCGTCGGCGACCTGGGGGCAGATGAAGTGGACGTGCGCGTCGACGGCACCGGCGGTCAGGATGCGTCCGTTGCCCGCGATGATCTCCGTCTCGGGGCCGATGACCAGGTCGGGGTGGACGCCGTCCATGATGTCGGGGTTGCCGGCCTTGCCGATGCCGGTGATCCGGCCGTCGCGGATGCCGACGTCGGCCTTGACCACGCCCCAGTGGTCGACGACGACCACCCCGGTGACGACGGTGTCGGGGGTGCCCTCGGCGCGGGTGGCGCGGGACTGGCCCATGGACTCGCGGATGACCTTGCCGCCGCCGAAGACCGCCTCGTCACCGGCGCGTCCGGGGCCGCCGGCGAGGTCCTCCTCGATCTCGATCAGCAGGTCGGTGTCGGCGAGCCGGATGCGGTCGCCCGTGGTGGGGCCGAACAGGTCGGCGTAGGCGGCGCGGGAGATCTCAGGCATCGAGGGCGCCTCCCGTCCGGCCGCGCAGTCCGGGCACGATCCGGGCACCGGCGAGCGGCACGAGTTCCACCTCGACGGGGATGCCGGGCTCGAAGCGCACGGCGGTGCCGGCGGCCACGTTCAGCCGCTTGCCGTGCGCGGCGTCCCGGTCGAAGTCCAGACCGGGGTTGCACTCGGCGAAGTGGTAGTGGGAACCGACCTGGACGGGCCGGTCGGCGGCGTTGAGCACGGTCAGCCGGGTGACCTCGCGGCCCGCGTTGCAGACGACCGGGCCGTCGGCGAAGAGCATCTCTCCGGGAATCATCGCGGCCCCTCAGACGATCGGCTCGTGCACGGTGACGAGCTTCGTGCCGTCCGGGAAGGTGGCCTCGACCTGGACGTCGTGGATCATCTCCGGGATGCCGTCCATGACGTCGTCCCTGGTGAGGAGCTTGCGGCCGGAGGACATCAGCTCCGCGACCGTACGGCCGTCGCGCGCGCCCTCCAGGATGTGCGACGTGATGAGGGCGACCGCTTCCGGGTGGTTGAGCCGCAGACCGCGGGCCCTGCGCTTCTCGGCCACGTCGGCCGCCACGTGGATCAGCAGACGCTCTTGCTCGTGCGGGGTCAGTTGCAACGTCCCACCTCACAGTCCTTGCTCCGGACCGTGCGGGGTCCGGTTGCCGCAGCCATCGCAACGGGGACAGGTGTAACACACGGACATACTTGCCCGATCGGGATCAACACGGGCAGAAAAACCCCTGATGGCGTGGAGCGGCAGGCTAGTTCGCCGGAGTTTCGGCCACGTTAACCAGACCTTGATCAACACATGACCGCCCGATGGGCGCCCCCCTACCCCGTCGCGACGGGCGCACCCCGCTAGGGCCCCCGGTGCTCGGCCGCGATCCCGAAGCGCTGCCGCTCCCGGGCCGCGGGCGCGACCTCACGGACGCCGGACACGGAACTGGCCACCTGCTCTCCCGCCGCCTCGTCGAGGGCGTCGAGCCGCTCCAGGTCGGCGGCGGAGACCAGCGCGACCAGCGGCTTGCCGTGCCGGGTCACGACGACACGCTCACCGCCGTACACCACCCGATTGATGAGCTCGGCGAGCTCAGCCCTGGCTTGCGTCACCGGAATCTCATAGGCCATACCCCTAGCTTACGGGCCGCCCACACGTTCCGTGAGACCCCGCAGAGGAAGCAAAAGCGCAGGTCAGAGGCTGAGATCCCGGAGAGGCCGACCGGGTCGGCGCCTCATGTGCCCGGCCGTCGATCCGACTGACGACCCGAGTAGGTCGAGCCTCGGGTGCCTTCCCGCCGGGAGTCAGACCGCGGCGTTCCCGCAACGGTCGGAAGCGAAGGCCAGGATGTGGGGAACCGCCTCGCGCAGGCTGACGAAGTGGCGGTGCGCGCCCTCCACCGCGACGGTGGTGTTCACCCCCCACACCGTCATCCCGGCGCGCAGCCCGGACCTCACTCCGGACGGGGCGTCCTCGATCACCAGGCAGTCTTCCGGCTCGGCTCCCAGCCGGTCGGCGGCCAGCAGGTAGGGGACGGGAGAGGGCTTGCCCTCCTCCACAGCGGCCGCGTCCACGATCACGCTCGGCACCGGCAACCCCGTCCGCAGGAAGCGGCCGCGCACCCGGTGCTCGTAGTTCGAGGTCACCAGTGCCCAGACGCCCGGCGGCAGGCCGTGAAGCAGTTCCGACGCGCCCCCGAAGGCCGCGTAGACGCCGGACCGGACGTCTTCGTCCTCCAGCGCGTGCAGCACGGCCAGGCACTCGCGCGGATCCCGGTCGGCGGCGACCTGGGCGAACGTCTCCATCGGTCGCGTCCGCAGAGCCACCTGGTAGACCTCGTCGACATCCAGCCCGTACCGCTCCGCCCAGGTTCCCCAGACCCGGCGCTGGTTGCTCACCGCGTCGATCAACGTGCCATCGACGTCGAGCAGGACGCACTTCATGCGGCCCGGCCGCGCAGGTTCATCCGTCACCCGTCGATCATGCCAGGGAGCGAACCGACGTTCCCGGGACAGCCGTTGGACCGTTTCGTCGGCTCCGTCCGGAGCGCCCGGACAGGTCCGTATCAGCGGCGGCCCGAGGCATGGACGGAGGGCGGACGGCTCCCAGGCGTCGCCATGATCTCCTTCCGAATTTCTGTACGTCCTGTACATTTTTTACGGAACGCAGGGCCGCCCGAGGTCCTGTCGCGAGGAGGGGTACGTCCATGACCCGACCGTCCGCCCGCCACGTGCTGCCGGAGTTCACCGAGCGCTCGGGCATGGGCCCACGCACGCTGGACCCCTACGGCAAGCTGTTCGAGAGCCGGGTCGTCTTCCTGGGGACGCCACTCGACGACACCGCGGCGACCGACGTCATCGCCCAGTTCATGCAGCTCGAACACGCTGCTCCGAAGCGGGACATCACGCTCTACCTCAACTGCCCCGGCGGCTCGTTCGGCGCGATGACGGCGGTCTACGACACGCTGCGGTACGTCACCTGCGACGTACAGACCTACTGCCTGGGCCAGGCCGCGTCGGTCGCCGCCGTGCTGCTCGCGGCCGGGACACCGGGCAAGCGGTTCGCCCTGCCCGGCGCACGGGTCGTCCTGGAGCAGCCGGCCCTTCGCGAACCGGCCCGGGGGCAGACCGGCGACCTGCTGATCCAGGCGGCGGAACTGGCCCGTACGCGCGAACTGACGGAGGAGATGCTCGTCCGGCATACCGGGCGCACCGCCGAGCAGGTGCACCAGGACCTGGAGCGGGACATGGTGCTCGACGCGCCCGGCGCACTGGCGTACGGCCTGGTGGACGGTGTCGTCCCGAGTCGCAGGGCCACCCCCGGCGCCGGGCACGCGGGCTGAGCCGCCGATGCTGCCACCGGAACTTCCGCCGCTGCCCGCGCTGACCAGGGCCGAGGGTGAGCTGATCGACCGTTACCTGGAGGCCGTGGACCTGCTGGGCCGGATCAACCCGGCGCAGGACGGGGACACCTACCGCGGGCTGCGCGCGGCGCAGGCCCTCGTGCGCAAGGCGGTCGAACTGCGCGACGCGCTGACCCTGATGCACCAACGAGGTGAGACGGAGCTGCACGGGGACACGCTGGCACGCGCCCTGCGGGTGCTCGACGGCGAGCGCCGCACCGCGCGCGTCGTGCTCCCGCCCGACTGCGTCGGCTGATCCGGACACATCTCCGGGCCGTACGGGCACAGTTGTCGACAGCCCGTACGAGCCCGGCTTGAAACGGCCCGAACGACGTACCCCCGGCCGGCGTATCTCCGAAGCTTTTTTCGGGCCTTCCGACTTGCGCGTCAGGGGGGTTCCGGACCCGCACGAGGCTGCTCCGCCCCAGGTCCGGGGCTACGTGCGGGTTTTGACGGTTGCTCGAACACAGCTCTGTCCACCCGAACGGGTGAGTGGTGAGTAACGCCACAAATTGCCGTTTGCGTTGGGATTTTCCGACTCCTGTGAGTGAAGATCCGTGTCTGACGACAAGCCCCCGCCACCGCGGCGGGGCGGTCCGGGCGGACGCCGAGTCCTGCCGCCGCCCGGATGACCGGTCGACAGGAGTGGATCGGCAGGAGTGGAGGACCCGAGCAAGTCGGGTTGCCGGAACGGACGTTCGTCGCAGACGGACGGTCGTGCCGAGCAGCCCTTGGGGTGAAGCCGCGGCAACGCGGCCGGGCAACTTCGCCAGCCCGAATCCGACAGGTCATCCTTCACAGGCGGCTGACGAAGGGTTGCGCATGACTGCGCTCAATCGTGTCCCGTCGCTCATGGCCAGGGCCGGTACGGCCTCGGCCCTCACGCTTGCCGCCGTGGGCGGCTCGATCGCGGTGCCGGGCCTCGCCACCGACGCCTCGGCCGCGACGCTTGCGACGAAGGCGCTGCAGATCGCCGCGTCGAAGAAGGGTGCCCCGTACGCCTGGGGTGCCACCGGGCCGCGGCGGTTCGACTGCTCCGGGCTGACGCTCTACTCGTTCAAGAAGGCCGGCAAGAAGCTGCCTCGTACGGCGGCCCAGCAGTACAACAAGACGCACCACATCTCGGCCAAGAGCCGTAAGGCCGGCGACCTGGTGTTCTTCCACTCGGGGTCCAGCGTCTACCACGTGGGCATCTACGCCGGTAAGAACAAGATCTGGCACGCGCCGAGGACCGGGTCGGTGGTGCGCCTGGAGAAGATCTGGACCAGGAGCGTCTGGTACGGCCGGGTCAGCTGACTCCGGCTCACCGCGGGAGCGACTCCGGCTGCGGGGCCGCTCCGAGCGCCGTCAGCGCCGTCCCGGTGCCCGTCCGCAGCATGCGGGCGGCCCGGGGCGGGCGCCCGGACGATCAGCGCGAGCGGCAGCGCCTTGGCCGGGCCGATCCTCGGGCGACCCGCCGCGGGGCCCACTGGGCCCACAGGGCGAGTTGCGGCGCGTCCGGCACCGTCCGGCTGCCCCCTACGCTCGGCGGCCGCCCCGAGGACGCTCGACGGCCGTTCCGGGCCTCTCGGCGGCCGTTCCGAGGCCCCTCGGACACAGCGCCGGGGCATCGTCGGGCCCCGCTGCCCGGCACATTCACCTGAACGAGCGAACACCTCCGCCGAAGGCCGAAGTAGCCCTCCTGAGGACTCGACTCCCAGGGCTACGGCTCCTGCCGGCCCGCAGTGGTGACCGGTTCGGCCGGGATGCTCCAGGGGAGTTCGATGGACACTGTCTTGCCGCCCTCGCGTGTGGGGCGGATACGGAGTTTGCCGCCGCACTCCGCGGTGAGCCAGCGGATGATGACCATGCCGCGCCCGTTGTCCTGCTGGACGGCGGCGGGCAGTCTCTTCGGGAAGCGTGGATGGCTGTCCGTGACTCCCATGCGCAGGTGTTCGTCACGGTCCAGCGCGATGTCGACCGTGAAGGTGGGTGACTGCCCGAAGGTGTGCTGTACGGCGTTGGTGGCGAGTTCGGAGACGATGAGCCGCACGGTGTCGGCCAGGTCGGTGTCCGGCGGCAGGCCCCACTCCGCGAGGGTCTCCATCACGTAGGAACGCGCCGCGGAGACCGAGGCGGGATCGCTCGGCAGAGTGACGGATGCTTCCAGATGGTCTGCCATGGCGAGGTCGTCCCTTTCCCACGGGACCGCAGTCCGACGAGGAGTGGATGGTTCGAGTACGGTCCCGGACTGGTGCTGTTTCGCCAGACTGCCATCACCGGGCCGGTCGGGGGAGCGATCCACCAAGATATGCATATATCTGTCGCTCAAAGCGGTGAACTCTGCGACGCGAGACCGTATGTGGGCGGCCCGGAAGGAGTAAGGAGTTCCCCATGCAGAACGGTCCCGCGGTGCGGCGCCGCAAACTGGGCGCCGAACTGCGCACGCTGCGCACCGGGGCGGGGTTCACCAGCGGCGAGGCGGCCCGTCTGGTGGGCTGGCACCAGTCGAAGGTGAGCCGTATCGAGACCGGCGCCAGCGGGGTGAAACCGGCCGATGTGCGGTTACTCCTCGACGCGTACGGGGTGCGGGAGGGCCAACGGCGTGAGCTGCTGCTGATGCTGGCGGGTGCCGAGGAGGCGGGTGGCCGCAGCCGGTGGTGGCACGCGTACCGCGGCATCCTGCCGCCCACCTACCGCGACTTCATCAGCCTGGAGTCACAGGCGAGCAGGATGCGCACCCTGGAGACCACGGTGGTTCCCGGCCTGCTGCAGACGCCCGAATACGCTCGTGCCGTGACCCGCGCGGTCGTCGGCGGCGTGGACGAGGAGCGGCTGGACGCGCTGGTGGAGGTGCGGCTGGCCAGGCAGGACGTACTGCGTGCCGATCCGCCGCTGGAGCTGAGCGCCGTGCTGGACGAGGCGGTGCTCAGGCGTGGGATCGGCGGCCCCGAGGTGATGGCGCGGCAGCTGGAACGGCTGCTGGAGGCCGCCCGACTGCCCCAAGTGCGTCTCCAGGTACTGCCGTTCGGCGCGGGGGCGCATGTCGGCCTCACCGGGCCTTTCGTTATCTTCTCATTTCCGAGCACTTCTGATCTGGATGTGGTTGTTCTCGACCAGTTGACGAGTAGCCTCTACCTGGAACGGAAAGAAGACCTCAGGGCCTACTCGGAGGCCTTCGACACCCTTCGGATCCACGCCCTTTCCCCCGAGGACTCGTTGGAATACATCGCCGGAATAGGTGACGGCGCGTAAGGAGGCACCATGTCAGCACTGCCTCGGAACGTCCCTGCCAGTACCGACCTGCACGACGTGCGCTGGCTGCGCAGCAGCTACAGCACGGGAGCGAACAACTGCGTGGAGACGGCCCGGCCGCGCTGCGGCCCCTGGGCCGGACTGCTCGCCGTGCGCGACTCAAAGAACCCGTCGGGGCCCGCACTGCTCTTCTCCGCGGGAAGCTGGGCGGGCTTCACGGCCACGCTCCGCTGAGCCCGCCCCCTGTCAGTCGGCCGATCCTCAGCGATCCCTGCCGACCCGGACCGATGCTTATCGGTCAGTTCCGATCACACTCGCGCGATGCCCGGCCGTGTCACGCCGACTCATGGTCGTGTTTCGCCGATCACTCGTACAGCGCGTTCGATCTCGGCCCCGGACAGGTCCGCGCGGGCGGTCAGCCTCAGCCGTGAGATGCCGTCGGGCACGGAAGGAGGACGGAAGCAGCCCACGGCCAGGCCTGCCGTACGGCAGTCGGCCGCCCAGCGCACCGCCTGCTCCGGGGACGGAGCCCGCACGGAGACCACCGCGGCGTCCGGACGTACCGCCTCCAGACCCGCGGCGGTCAGCCGTGCGTGCAGTTCCGCGGCGACCGCGCGGGCCCGTGCGGCACGCGCCGGTTCGCGCCGCAGCAGCCGGAGCGCCGCCAGCGCCGCCCCCGCGGCGGCCGGGGCGAGACCCGTGTCGAAGATGAACGTACGGGCCGCGTTGACCAGGTGGTCGATCACCCGGCCCGGGCCGAGCACCGCACCGCCCTGGCTGCCCAGCGACTTGGACAGCGTGACCGTGACCACCACGTCCGGCGCGCCCGCCAGGCCGGCCACGTACGGGGCGCCCTGCCCGCCGTCGCCCAGCACACCGAGGCCGTGGGCGTCGTCCACCACGAGACCGGCGCCGTGCTCCCGGCACGCCTCGGCCAGTGCGGCCAGCGGAGCCGCGTCGCCGTCGACCGAGAAGACGGTGTCGGAGACGACGATCGCATCGCCCTCGTGCGTGCCGAGCGCCTTGGCCACGGCCCGTGGGTCGGCGTGCCCGACCACCTGCGTGGCGCCCCGGGCCAGCCGGCAGCCGTCGATGAGCGAGGCGTGGTTGCCGGCGTCGGACACGATGAGCGACCCGTGCGGGCCCAGCGCGGTGACCGCGGCCAGGTTGGCGGCGTATCCGGAGGAGAAGACCAGCGCCGCCTCGAAGCCGCAGAAGTCCGCGAGCTCGCGCTCCAGCTCCGTGTGCAGCTCGGTGGTGCCGGTGACCAGCCGGGAGCCGGTGGAGCCGCCGCCCCAGGTCCGGGCGGCGGCGGCCGCGCCCTCGGTGACCTCGGGGTGGTGCGCGAGGCCCAGGTAGTCGTTGCTCGCCAGGTCCAGCAGCGGCGAGTCGGCGGGGCGCGGGCGCAGGGTCCGTACGAGTCCCGCGCGGCGCCGCGCCGCGGCCTGCTCGTCGATCCAGCCGAACGCCATGGGTCCTCCGGGGCTTTTGTAGGTAGCGGACAGACATTAGCGGCACGCCCGGCCGGCCACGGTGTGGCGATACCCACACGTCGAACTGCCACTGTTGTGCAAACTCTCCTTGGCCCGGAGCGGCCCCGTAGGACAGGATCGGCTCTCATGGACCTGCTGAACACGCTGGTGGACAAGGGGCTTCGGCGCGAGCTGCCGACCCGCGAGGAAGCTCTGGCCGTGCTGGCCACCTCCGACGACGACCTGCTCGACGTGGTGGCCGCGGCCGGGAAGGTGCGCCGGCAGTGGTTCGGCCGACGGGTGAAACTCAACTACCTGGTCAACCTGAAGTCGGGCCTGTGTCCGGAGGACTGCTCCTACTGCTCGCAGCGGCTGGGCTCCACCGCCGGCATCCTCAAGTACACCTGGCTGAAGCCCGACGAGGCTTCCCAGGCGGCGGCCGCGGGTCTCGCCGGCGGGGCCAAGCGGGTCTGCCTGGTGGCCAGCGGCCGGGGGCCGACGGACCGTGACGTGGACCGGGTCTCCGAGACCATCAAGACCATCAAGGACCAGAACGAGGGCGTCGAGGTGTGCGCGTGCCTCGGGCTGCTCTCCGACGGCCAGGCCGAGCGGCTGCGCGAGGCCGGCGCCGACGCCTACAACCACAACCTGAACACCTCCGAGGCCACCTACGAGGAGATCACCACCACCCACACGTACGCCGACCGGGTGGACACGGTGCAGAAGGCGCACGCGGCCGGCCTGTCCGCCTGCTCGGGTCTGATCGCCGGCATGGGCGAGACCGACGAGGACCTGGTCGACGTCGTCTTCTCGCTGCGTGAACTCGACCCGGACTCGGTGCCGGTGAACTTCCTCATCCCGTTCGAGGGGACCCCGCTCGCCAAGGAGTGGAACCTCACCCCGCAGCGCTGCCTGCGCATCCTCGCGATGGTCCGCTTCGTCTGCCCGGACGTGGAGGTGCGCATCGCGGGCGGCCGCGAGGTCCACCTGCGCACGATGCAGCCGCTCGCCCTGCACCTGGCCAACTCCATCTTCCTCGGCGACTACCTGACCAGCGAGGGCCAGGCGGGCAAGGCCGACCTCGAGATGATCGCGGACGCCGGGTTCGAGGTGGAGGGCGCCGGCGAGGTCACCCTGCCGGAGCACCGCGCGGCAGCCGGCCAGGGCGGCTGCGGGTCGCATGAAGGCGGCGCCGGGTGCGGGTCGCACGAGAGCGCCGGCTGCGGGTCCGTCTGCGGCTCGCACGAGGGGGCGGACGCCTGCGGTACGGCCGCGGTGCCCGCCGCTGCCGCCGAGCCGCGCACGGACCTCGTCGCCGTACGCCGCCGTGGTGCCGGAACGGACCTCGCGCCCAATGCCTGACCTGTCCGGCCCGGACGTGTCCGAGCTGCTGGAGCTGGACCGGCGGCACGTGTGGCATCCGTACGGTCCGATGCCCGGGCGTGCCGAACCGCTCGTCGTGGAGTCGGCGAGCGGGGTCCGGCTGCGGCTCGCCGACGGTACGGGCGAACTGGTCGACGGCATGTCCTCGTGGTGGTCGGCGATCCACGGCTACAACCACCCCGTGCTCAACGAGGCCGCGCGCGAGCAGCTCGGGCGGATGAGCCACGTGATGTTCGGCGGGCTCACGCACGAACCCGCCGTACGCCTCGCGAAGCTCCTTGTCGACATGTCGCCCGACGGTCTCGAGCATGTCTTCCTGGCCGACTCCGGGTCGGTGTCGGTCGAGGTCGCGGTGAAGATGTGCCTCCAGTACTGGCGTTCGCTCGGCCGGCCCGGCAAGCAGCGGCTGCTGACCTGGCGGGGCGGTTACCACGGCGACACCTGGCAGCCGATGTCGGTGTGCGACCCCGACGGCGGGATGCACGAGCTGTGGACCGGCGTGCTCCAGCGCCAGGTGTTCGTGGGCGCGCCCCCGGCCGAGTACGAGGAGTCGTACGCCGAGCGGTTGCGCTCGGCGATCGAGCGGCACGCGGACGAGCTGGCCGCGGTGATCGTGGAGCCGGTGGTGCAGGGCGCGGGCGGGATGCGGTTCCACTCCCCCGCGTATCTGCGGGTGCTGCGCGAGGCGTGCGACGCGCACGACGTGCTGCTGGTGTTCGACGAGATCGCCACCGGATTCGGCCGCACGGGTGAGCTGTTCGCCGCCGGGCACGCGGCCGTCACTCCGGACGTGATGTGCGTGGGCAAGGCGCTGACCGGCGGTTATCTGACGATGGCCGCGACGCTGTGCACCGCGCGCGTCGCGGACGGGATCTCGCGCGGCGAGGTGCCGGTGCTCGCCCACGGGCCGACGTTCATGGGCAATCCGCTGGCGGCCGCCGTGGCCTGCGCCTCGATCGGGCTGCTGCTCGGCCAGGACTGGCGTGCGGAGGTCGCGAGGATCGAGGCGGGTCTGCGCGAGGGGCTCGCCCCGGCCGGGGACCTGCCGGGTGTGAAGGACGTCCGGGTGCTGGGCGCCATCGGGGTGGTCCAGCTCGACCACGAGGTGGACGTGGCCGCCGCCACCCGGGCCGCCGTGCGGGAGGGCGTGTGGCTGCGCCCGTTCCGCGATCTGATCTACACGATGCCGCCGTACGTCACCGGTGACGCGGACGTGGCACGGATCGCGCGCGCGGTGTGCGCCGCGGCGCGGGAGGGTTGAGATGCCGGTACTGGTGATCACGGGGACGGGCACGGAGGTCGGCAAGACCGTCACGACCGCGGCCGTCGCCGCCGCGGCGCTCGCGGCCGGGCGTTCGGTGGCCGTGCTGAAGGCCGCGCAGACCGGGGTAGGGCCGGACGAGCGCGGGGACGCCGAAGAGGTCGCGCGGCTCGCGGGTCCGGTGACGGCCACCGAGCTGGCCCGCTTCCCGGAGCCGCTGGCACCGGGTACGGCGGCCCGGCGGGCCGGGATGGCCCCGGTGCATCCGCGGGAGGTGGCCGAGGCCGCGGCCAAGCTGGCCACCGAGCACGACCTGGTGCTGGTCGAGGGCGCGGGCGGACTGCTCGTACGGTTCGACGCTGCGGGCGGGACGCTGGCGGACGCGGCCCGGCTGATGGAGGCGCCGGTGCTGGTGGTCGCCTCCGCCGGTCTCGGCACGCTGAACACCACGGAGCTGACGGCCCGTGAACTGCGCGCGCGGGGGATCGAAGCCGCCGGTGTGGTGATCGGCAGCTGGCCGGACGCACCCGACCTCGCCTGCCGCTGCAACGTCGTCGACCTGCCGGAGGTCGCCGGCGCCCCCCTGCTCGGCGCACTCCCCGCCGGCGCGGGCGCCCTCCCTCCCACCGAGTTCCGCACGGCGGCGCCCCAATGGCTGGCGCCCCGCCTCGACGGCACCTGGGACGCGGAAGCCTTCCGCATCCGCGAGGCGCCCTGAGGGGGTTGGGGCCTGACCGGGCCCCGGCGCCCGGGTCGGGCCCGCGCCCGGGTCAGGTGTGGCGGGCGGGGCGCGGGCGCGGGCGTGGGGGGGGGCGGGGGGGGG
>NZ_JAJSZC010000213.1:0-13694 GCF_036815105.1 Streptomyces sp. IBSBF 3136 | reverse complement strand
GCGGGGGGGGGGGGGGGGGGGGGCCGGGGGGGGGGGGCCCGGGCGCCCCCCCCCACGTACCGCGTCAGATACGGCCACCGGTCAGCCGGGTGATCGGGCCGAAGCTGTGACGGCCCGAACGGCGACCCGCCGCGTAGGAGACGGCCGTCAGCGCGGTCACACCCGCACCGACACCGGCAGCGATCAGCTTACGGTGAGCGATCACCGCGACAGCCGTCTTCGCGGTCGCCGCGACCTGTCCGGTAGCCGCCCTGGTCGTCGCCGCAACCTGCCCGGTCGTCGCCACCAGCGCCTGACGGCCCGCCTCAGCCGCACGAGCCATACCCTGCGCCGCCGAGCCCACCGTCTCGGCCGAGCGCTCGGCCCCGGAGACGGCTGCCGACTTCGCGGCCGACGTGGCATCATCCGCCTTGCCAGCGGCGTCCTTTACGGCCCCGGCGGCCGGCGCGGTCGCCTTGTCGGCGGCACGCCGCGCCTTCTCGGCGGCTCCACGAGAAGCGGCCTGTTTGTCGTTCGTCTCGGATTTCGGTTCAGTCATGGACTGCGCGTTGCCCCTCCCCCGGCCCGCAAACGCCTTCGGCCACACCACGTGCACACCGCGCAGAACCGCCTTGTCAGACCGACCACTTCTGACACAACCGCAAGTGCAGTTCACGGTAGGTGGCGGATGTTTTGCCCGCTACTGGCTGAGGCGAAGCCCGTGGATCGCTGCGATCTCGGCGCGAACGTGCGGTTCGCCCTGCTCACCCACACCCGGCTACGGCCACACGCCGGCACGACGCGGTATGTGTGACTGTCGTCGCCCCTCTCGTATGGGCATTCTGTGCTGAGACACTTCCCGCGACGAGCGCCTCGTCGGCGCTCAGGTTCCCGTGACTGCGTCCCTGCCGGAAGCAAGCGATCGGTCCTGCTCGGTAGCATGCGACGCGTGGCCATCAAACTTGAGAACGTCGGTATCGCCGTTCGTGACATCGAAGCAGCGATCTCCTTTTTCACCGACCTCGGCCTTACGGTCATCGGCCGCGACACGGTCAGTGGTGAGTGGACCGACACCGCCGTCGGCCTTGATGGCAATCACGCCAAGATCGCGATGCTCCAGACGCCGGACGGCCACGGCCGCCTGGAACTCTTCGAGTACATCCACCCCGAGGCGATCGAGTCGCAGCCCACCCTTCCCAACGAGATCGGCATGCACCGCGTCGCCTTCTCGGTCGACGACATCGACGCAGCCCTTGAGACAGCCGCCAAGCACGGATGCCGTCCGCTGCGCGGCGTGGCGACGTATGAGGACGTCTACAAGCTCACCTACCTCCGCGGTCCCAGCGGCATCCTGGTGATGCTCGCCGAGGAGCTGAAGAAGAACTGACGGCCGTCCGGGTCGATCGGCCTCGCGGTCACGCAAGGCGGTTACCTCAGGGGCGATTCAGACCCCACGTCTGCAGGGCAAAGGGCCGCCCCTTCTCCTCGCCCGTGATCAGCGGCCGGTCGAGCAGTCGGAAGCCCGCCTTGGTGGCCACGGCGACGCTGGCGGCGTTCTCGGCCTCCAGCTCCAGGATCGCCTGCCGCGCGCCCAACTGCTGGAAGGCGTACGCGGCCATCACCCGTACCGCCCGGGCCGCCAGCCCTTGGCCGCGGTGCGTCGGACCGATCGCGTAGCCGAGCTCCACCACGCCCTCGAAATCGCGCCGCAGCATCACCTCGCCGAGTGGTGCGCCGCCGTCGACGGTGACGGCGAGCAGGATCGTCGTGCCGTCCGCCCGCAACTGCCGGTCCCGGTCCAACCGGGCGAGAGCGGCCGCTTCGTCGAAGGGGGAGACGATGGGTGTCCAGTAGGCGATGTCCGGGTGGTCGAACAGCTCCGGCATCGCGGCCAGGTCCGCCTCCGTCCAGTCCCGGAGTATGAGCCCCTCCCCCGAGAGCTCGATCCGCTCGGGAAAGGACGACGTGGCGCTGCTCATGGTTGAGGACCTCCCTGGCCTGTTCACGACGAGGCAGGATATCCGGGAGGTCACGAGTCCAGGTCGTGGAACATGACATGCAGGCCGACGGGGCCCAGGGCTGGATGCCGGAACGCGCCGGGAAACGTGACGATCAGGGTGAACCCGAGACGCTCGTACAGCCTCAGTGCCGGCGCGTCGGAGGCCGCGCGTGGCTGTCCCATGAGGGCGCGCCTGTCTCCCCCTGCGGGAGGCGTCGCCGCCCCTGTCGCCGCTGTCATCGCCAGGCCACGGGGCATGGAGCAGGCCCGCTGTGTCCCAGACCTCGGCTCACCCCGCCTGTGGCCGGGCCAGGCCGTGGTCGTAGGCGAAGATCACCGCCTGGATGCGGTCGCGGGCGCCGATCTTGGACAGGACTCGACCGACGTGGGTCTTCACCGTGGACTCCGCGAGCACGAAACGCGCGGCGATCTCGCCGTTGGTCCAGCCTTTGCCGATGGCGACGAGGATCTCGCGTTCGCGGTCGGTGAGGGCGTTCAGGCGCGGATCCTGTGCCGCGCCGCCGTCCGGAGGCGGTACGAGCCGGGCGAACTCGTGCAGCAGGCGACGGGTGAGTGCGGGTGCGATCACCGCGTCGCCTACCGCCACGGCGCGGATCCCGGCGAGAAGTTCCTCCGGCCGGGCGTCCTTGAGGAGGAAGCCGCTGGCTCCGGCGCGCAGGGCCGCGTGGACGTACTCGTCCAGGTCGAACGTGGTGAGCACCAGGACCCGGGAGCGGTCGCCGGCGGCTGCGATGCGGCGCGTGGCCTCGATGCCGTCCATACCGGGCATGCGTACGTCCATGAGGACGACGTCCGGGCGGAGCTCGGCCGTCTTACGCACGGCTTCGGCCCCGTGTGCGGCCTCGCCGACCACCTCGATCTCGGGTACGGAGTCCAGCAGCATGCGAAAGCCGTAGCGCTGGAGCGGCTGGTCGTCGACGATGAGCACGGTGGTCACCGGGCGCCGCCCTGGGGAGCCAGGTCGAGGGTGGCGCGCACCGCCCATCCTGGGCCGGCCGGTCCCGTGGTGACGTGACCGCCGTAGAGAGCGGCTCGTTCCCGCATGCCCACCAGGCCGTGTCCTTCCTCGTTCGCGGTGCCCGGGCGTTCGGCCGGTGAGGGTGGGCCGAAGTCCTGGACGGTGATCGTCAGCCGTGTGTCCTCCACGACGATCGACAGGTTCGCACGGGTGCCCGCACCGGCGTGTTTCAGGGCGTTGGTCAGGGCCTCCTGCACGATGCGGTAGACCGTGAGCTGTACTCCGCTGTCGAGGGCGTCGACGTCACCGGCGACACGGTAGACGACCTCCAGGCCGGCTGCGCGTACCCCCTCGCACAGCGCGTCGACGTCGGAGAGGCCCGGCTGCGGGCTCAGTTCGGGCTCGGTGCGCGGGCCGTCCGCCTCGCGCAGCACGCCGAGCACCCGGCGCAGTTCGCTCAGCGCCTGGCGGCCGGTGCCCCCGATGAGGCGCAGTGCTTCCTCGCCCCGTTCGGGTGCGGAGGCGGTGGCGTAGGCGCCCGCGTCGGCGAGAGTGATGATGACGGACAGGTTGTGGCCGACGATGTCGTGCATCTCGCGGGCCACCCGCGTCCGCTCCGCGGCTACGGCGAGCCTGCCTCGCTGGTCGCGCTCGACCTCCAGCCGTGCCGCGCGGTCGCGTAGTACGGCGAGCTGGGCTCGCCGGATGCGGATCATGAGGCCGAGCGCGAGGGCCGCGGTCGCCGTGCTGAGCAGGAAGAACAGCGCGTCCCAGACGGACACCGCCGCCGACACCCGCGCCGCGACCAGGCCGAGCGCGCCCGCCGTGACCGCGCACGCCCACGGCAGCTGTCGTAGCCGCCCGTGCAGGGCCAGGCTGTACAGGGCGACGAAGAGGGCGACGTCCGCGCGGAGTGCGGCTCCGAGGGACCACTGGAGGACGGAGACGGCCGTGACGGCGCCGAAGGCGACAGCGGGCGCCCGGCGCCGCCACAGCAGCGGCAGCACCAGCCCGGCCTGCAGCGCCGGCATGGCCGCCACCGGCAACTGGGTGAACGCCAGTCGGAATCGGCGCGGGCCGTCGCCGTCACCGTCCCCGCCGATCGCGTGCAGGAGGTCGGGCAGGCAGAACAGCACGAAGACCAGGACCACCACCGCGGTGTCGAGCACCCACGGGCGGGCCTGGTCGGCGTTCCGGAGCCGCTGGCCGATCCGGCCGAGCCGGGCGACCAGCGGCCCCATCCCGCTGAGATCATCGTTGGTCATGGAACTCACCCGCCCATGATGCGCGCCCATGATGCGGATGCCGTCGCTCAGACGTCGCTGCGCAGCAGCCGGTAGGCCGCCCCTGCCAGCGCCAGTGCCGTCCAGGCGAGGAAGACCAGGAGCCCGGCGGAGGGCGACAGGGTGGTCGAGTCATGGGTCAGTGCGAAGATCGACTCGCCGGCGTGGCTGGGCAGGTAGGGGTCGATGTGGCCCTGCCAGGACGTGGGCAGCAGGGAGACCAGCCCGGGCACCAGCATGAGGGCGGCGACCAGGACCGAGATGCCGCCGGCGACGGACCGCAGCAGCGCGCCCAGGGCGGTGCCGATCACGCCGACCAGGCCGAGGTAGAGCCCGGCGCCCAGCAGACTGCGCACGACGCCGGCGTGGCCGAGGCCCATGGCGCCGGGTGTGCCGGCGACGATCCGGCTGCCGACGAGAAAGGCGACGAACGCGCCGACGGTGGCGACCAGCAGGGCGACCAGCCCGTACACCGCCGCCTTCGACCACAGCACGGGCAGTCTGCGCGGCACGGCCGCGAGGGTCGAGCGGATCATTCCGGTGGAGTACTCACCCGCCGTGACCAGCACGCCGAGCACGCCCAGGGCGAGCTGTGCGAAGTTCGTACCGAACAGGGACAGGCTCACGGCCGTCGAGGAGGCGAAGTCGCGGTCCAGGTGTCGGCCGGAGTCGAGATCGGACTTGTAGTGACTCGCGGCGATGATGCCGAAGGCGATGAGGAACAGAAGGCCGAGGCCGAGGGTGATCCAGGTGGAGCGCAGCGACCAGAGCTTGGCCCACTCGGAGGCCAGGACGCGCCGTCCGGTCACCCGGTAGACGGGCCGGGCCGAAGTGGCTGGGGCGGTCTCGGGGGACCCGGGGGTCTCGGGGTCTGCCGTAAGGGTGCTCATGCCGCGCTCCCGGAGGTCTCGATGCCGGTCGTGGAGCCGTGGTACTCCACGGCGTCCCTGGTCAGTTCCATGAAGGCCTCCTCCAGCGACACCGCCTTGCTGGTCAGCTCGAACAGGGGAATCCCGTGCTCGGCCGCCTTCAGCCCGATCTCCCGGGCGGACATCCCGGTCACCTGGAGTTCCTCGGTGCCGACGCGGCCGGTGATGTCCACGCCGGGCCCGGCCAGCGCGTCCCGCAGCCGCGCGGGGTCGTTCGTCGCGACCTTCACGGTGTCGCCGCCGGCCTCGCGCACCAGATCCCGCACGGTCGTGTCGGCCAGCAGCCGCCCCCGGCCGACGATGATCAGGTGATCCGCCACCAGGGACACCTCGCTCATCAGGTGCGAGGAGACGAACACGGTGCGCCCCTCGGCCGCGAGGGACGTGAGCAGGTTGCGGATCCAGAGGACGCCCTCGGGGTCCAGGCCGTTGACGGGCTCGTCGAGCATCACCGTCTGCGGGTCGCCGAGCAGGGCCGCCGCGATGCCGAGCCGCTGTCCCATGCCGAGGGAGAACGCGCCCGCCCGCTTCCCGGCGACGCTGCCGAGACCGGCCAGCTCGACGACCTCGTCGACCCGGCGGCTCGGAATGCCGTGGGTCAGCGCGAGCGCACGGAGGTGGTTGTACGCCGAGCGGCCCGGATGGATCGACTTGGCCTCAAGGAGCGCCCCGACCTCCTGCAGCGGCGCCTGGTGACGGGCGTAGCGGTGGCCGTTCACCGTGACGGAGCCGCTCGTCGGTGCGTCCAGTCCGACGATCATGCGCATCGTCGTGGACTTGCCCGCACCGTTGGGACCGAGGAATCCGGTCACCGAGCCCGGCTTCACGGTGAAGTCCAGACCGTCGACGGCTGTCTTCTCCCCGTACCTCTTGGTGAGTTGCTGTGCCTCGATCATTCGCGTTCTCTCTCTCGGACCACGGCGCCCGGCACACCCGAACTCCTCACCCGCCACGCTAGGCCCGTGATCCGCCGGATCCGGTGGTACCGGGGGCTGAAGAGTGCAGGTCAGGTGGTACCGGGGTACTACGACCCGGCGCGCGGGCGTGAGTGTCGGACGGCGAGGTCGCGTCACGAGGACGCGCTGCCACGGCCTGCGGTGGTCCCGGCGGGGCCATCCGGTGCAGGGTCAGTGCGGCGCCGAGGAGCTGGACGCCGCGGGCGGTGCGCGGGTCGACGCCGGTCAACTCGGTCACGCGACTGAGACGGTTGTCGACCGTGTTCGGGTGCACGTCGAGTGCTTGAGCCGTTCGGCGGCGGTCGAAGTCGCAGTCGAGGAAGGCGGCCACGGTCGCGGTCAGGCCGGGTCGGCGGACCAGCGGTTCCAGCAGGGCGCCCAGTTCGGGTGCGCTGTCCGTGGCTGCCGCCACGTGGTATTCGAGGAGCACGTCCCGCAACCGGTGCACCCCCGGGGCGGCTGCCACGGCCGCGATGCGGCGTGCCCGGTCGGCCGCCGCCGGAACGCCGTCCGGGGAGTCCGCGGTCGCGGCGCCCACGATCGGCGCCGTCGTGCGGCAGGAGGAGAGTTGCTCGGCCACGGCGTCGGGTGCGATCCGGGAGGGCAACAGGACGCAGCCGCCGCCTTCCTCCGGCAGGCCGAGAACGCGGCCCTCGGCCAGCGGCGCGAGCCGGGCGAGCGCCCAGCGCAGCAACCTGCGTGCCGCCAACGGCGTCTGTGGCGCCAAGGTCCGCACGCTGAGCACGAGGTACCCGGATTCAAGGGACAACCCGTAGCGGGCGGCGACCTCGGCGGGCGCGTCGCCGCGTACCAGCGCACGGGCCAACTCCCGTGCCGGCCCCTGCTGGTCGGCGAGACCCGTGAGGTATGCCTCGGTGACGTTCTCCACGACGGCCTGGAGCGCTCTGAGCTGTATCCGGGTCAACGCCTGCAACGCCGCTTGCTCGCCAGGGCGGGCCAGCTCGCTCAGCGTGTCGAGCACCACCTCGGCGCCGACGTGGTAACCCCTGAGCAACTGCACCAGGGGCAGCCCTTCCTCGGCTCGCTCGGCCGCGCGTTCCCGGAACACCCCGATATCGATGTCCGGCAGGCCTCGCACATGGCGGAGGAACCCACGTAACGCGTGGCGGGCCGTTGCCGCGATCTCCACGTCCCGCATCTCGTCAGGGAGGAGATCGAAGCCGGGTATCTCGGCCCGTTGCCGTTCCACGATGACCCTGGCCAGGTGATTGACCCGCGGCTCGAGGCGTGCGGCCAGCCGGACGGCGCCGTCCCGTGCCGTGTCTGGTTGTGACATGTCACAACAGTAGGGAGCCGTCGGTGGCCCCGCGGCCGATTGCCGCATGCTCGCGTTCACGGTGCCATGGGCACCATGCGCTTCTCCCTCACCGACTACGCGGACCAGGTCTGGCACGGCGCCGTCGACGACAGCATCGTCCATGCCGGGCAGGCCGGCGCCGGCGTCATCGAGGTGGTCGACGGCGTGGGCTGGTACCCCGGCTTCGGCAACGTCATCACCTTCCGCACGGACGACGAGGTCATCCTGTTCGACACCGGCAATCCGCTGGCCGCGGGCAGACTCCACCAGGCCGTCCGCGCCTGGAGTCGACTACCGGTGACCACCGCCGTCTTCTCCCACGGTCACATCGATCACGTCTTCGGCATGGGCCCCTTCGACGCGGAGGACGCGCCACGCCCGACCGTGCTCGCCCACGAGAGAGTAGGGGAAAGGTTCGACCGCTACCTGCTGACGAACGGCTACAACACGGTCGTCAATCAGCGGCAGTTCCAGGCGCCGGACCTGACCTGGCCGACCGAGTACCGCAGGCCCGACCTGACGTACCGCGAGGCGATCACCCTGACGCGGGGCGAGCTGACCCTCGAGCTCTTCCACGTCGAGGGCGAGACCGATGACGCGACCGTCGCCTGGATCCCCGAACACCGCATCCTGTGCCCCGGTGACATGTTCATCTGGTTGAGCCCCAACTGCGGCAATCCGCAGAAGGTGCAGCGCTATCCGCGTGAGTGGGCGCTCGCACTGCGCCGCATGGCGGCCCTGGACGCGCGGATCATGCTGCCCTCGCACGGAGCACCGGTGTTCGGCGCCGACCGGATCCGCCAGGCGCTCACCGAGACCGCGGAGTGGCTGGAGAGCCTGGTCCAGCAGACGCTGGACGGACTCAACTCCGGTGCGCGGCTGGACGAACTGGTCCACTGCGTGCGTCCGCCCGCTCATCTGGCCGACCGCGTCTACCTGCAAGCCAAGTACGACGAACCCGAGTTCATCGTGCGCAACCTGTGGCGGCGCTACGCCGGGTGGTACGACGGCAACCCCGCGCATCTCAAACCGGCTCCCGAGAGCGGACTCGCGACCGCGCTGGCGGAACTCGCCGGGGGTGCCGTCGCCCTGTCGGATGCGGCTCGGCGCTACGCCGACGCAAACGAGCTGCGGATCGCCGGACACCTCGCGGAGTTCGCCGTACAGGCGGCTCCCGACGACGCCACGCTGCACGCCGTACGCGCGGAGATCAACCAGGCCCGCGCCGACTCCGAGTCCTCCCTGATGGCCCGGTCCATCTTCGCCTGGGCCGCAACCGAATCACGAGCACGGTGCGTCGACAAGCCCTGAACCCCGCACGGCCGGCCCCAGGCCGATCACACCCTCCTGCCGGGGCACACCCCGACCACTCATCCAGATATCAGGAGCCCGATGCCATCCGCCCGAGCACAGGCCCGTCCATGGCGCCGCAGAGCATGCGCCGTCGCCGCCACCGTCCTCCTCGGCTCGGCCTCGCCCTGGGTCTCCGCAGCACCCGGCCACGCCGCCGCGGTGGCCGCCGACCGGACCGGTGACACATCGGCCTTCGACAGTGTCCCCTTGAACGAGGTCTCCGTGTCCGGACTCCACAACGCCTACGACAAGGGCAAGTCGAAGTCGATCACCAGCGGGCTCGACCTCGGAGCGCACCTCTTGGAGATCGACGCGTACAGCACGTACGGCAATCCCGGCGGGTGGATCGTCAGCCACTCCGATCCCCTGGTCAACGACAACAACTGCACCTACACCACGGGTTCGGGCGCCTTCAGGACCACGTGGCAGAACGGCAGCCTCAGAACCTGCCTCGACGACCTCAGGACCTGGAGCGACGCCCATCCCCGGCACGACCCCGTCTACGTCAAGCTCGAACTCAAATGGGGATTCCGTTCCAACGCCGGGATGGGTCCGGCCCAGCTCGACCAACTGGTGGCCAAACACCTCGGTTCCGGGAACCTCTTCACACCCGCGGACATGCTGGGCACCACCTACCCGACCCTCGACGTCGCGGCCCAGGCCGGAGCCTGGCCCACCTGGAACCAGCTCCGCGGAAAGTTCATCGTCTTCCCGATCACCGGCACCATCGAGAACAGGCTCGCGGACTACAAGCTGGACAATCTCTCCACCGAACAGGAATACGCCCAGCACGTGGCCGACCTCTCCGCTGCCGGCCGGCTCGAAGAGGCCTCGATGTGGCCCGCCATGACCAGACCGAGTCCGAACGGCGACCCGCGCCTCGTCCATCCGGCCGCCCTGCGTCCCTGGTTCGTCATCTTCGACACCCAGGCAACCCGCTGGCTGAACGACGGCTACGCCCTGTCGTGGTACTGCCGCAACCACTACCTCACCGTCGAAGGCTCGGCGGAGAGCGTCGCCCCCGCACTGGACGACACCCACCCCGCCCCCGCCGCCGCGGCCCAACGCGTCCAGTACCTGGCCCAGCAGGGCCACTCCAGCGCCACCACCTTCGACTGGGTGAACACTCCCGGTGCGTACACCCTTTGGTCCCGGAACTGCTGACAGGGCAGGAAATGACGACACCATTCGATCGACGGCACGGCAGGCCGACGGACGGCGAGGAGCATGATTGGCAGGAGACGAGCCGCCGGAACGCCCGCTCCGTGCAGACCACCGTCGGATGGATCTTCTGGGACCCCGGTGCCGTGGCGCGGTACGAGGCGCGTGGCCTCCCAGGGCCGCTCGGTTACATCGCTTCCCGTGGAGCGCCACTCGCCCCTGCCGGGGCCGAGGCGCTGACGGCCGCGTTCGGCTCCATCAGCTCGGCCGGCATCGCCCTGACGTTTGACCTTCTGAAGGGCGATGCGGCCGCCTTCCGTGACTTCTGGCAGGCGCGGGACGAGGCTGTCGACGAGGGGCTGCGCCGGTACGCGCCCGGCATCGTCGACCCGCTGGTGGAGATGGGGCCGGCGCTGTGGTCCGCCGTCGACCGCCTGCCCAGGCTGGGCCGGGTGTTGTTCGGTGCGACCGTGTCCATGCCCCGTCCGCCGAACCCCCTGCTGTCGGGCTGGCACGCCGTGAACGCGATCCGCGAATGGCGGGGCGACACGCACTGGGCATTGCTGGCGGCGGCCGGTCTGACGTCCTCGGAGGCGTCGATCGTCCACAACGCATGGCTGGGGTACGAGGACGACTGGCTGAGCAGATCCCGGGGGCAGACGGAGACGGAGATCGACGAAGGCTGGGACAGCCTGGCCCGGAAGGGATTCGCGGCCGAGCGCAGGGTCCTTCCCAACGCTCTACGGCTGCGTCAGCAACTGGAGGACGCCACGGACGAGTTGGCGGTCCTGCCATGGCAGTTGCTCGGCAGGGGCTTCTCCGTGAGGTTCGCGGAGCGCCTCGAACCCGCCTGTGAACTGCTGCTCGCACGCGTGGACAAGACCGCGGGACCGAACTACCAGCCTGCTTCACGGGTGCGGGAACGGTACCGGAGCCCCGAGGAGAGCGAAGGGAGGTGACGCTCCTTCGAGTGCTCAGAACCCGGTGTGCCCGCCCGTCGAGCGCGTGATTGGATCACCTGTGCGCATCAGCGTCCGAAGAGGCCGCGGATGACAACGACCTCAAGGCGGGCAAGGGGCCGGCTTTGACGGGGAGACGACGAGGAGTCACGTGAGACGTCACCTGTTCCCGGCCACGCTGCAGTTGGCCGGAATCGCTCTGCTGGCACTCACCGGTTGTGCCGGTTCGCCGGCCGCTTCCCACGAAAGCACCGCCGCTGCTCCCGACACCCGGTCGACGCCTCCTGCCACGTCGACGGCTTCCGCCGCGCCCGCGAAGCCCGCGCACGGCTACGACCCGCACGCACACGCCGCGGCGGACATCAAGGCCGCCCTCACGGCGGCGAAGAAGGACGGGCGTCCCGTGCTCATCGATTTCGGCGCCGACTGGTGTCTGGACTGCCGGGTCCTGGGCGCGCGCTTCGGGCAGCCCGGCCCGTCCGCGTCGCTCGCGAAGTACCACGTCGTGACCGTCGACGTCGGCGAGTTCGATCGCAACCTGGACGTGGCCGCGCGCTATGTGAACCTGCGGACGAGCGGTATACCGGCGCTGGTCGTCCTCGACTCCGCCTCCGGCCGGGTCAAGGTGGCCACGAACCAGGGCGAGTTCTCCAACGCGCGCACCATGTCGGCCGACCAGGTCGAGGAGTTCCTGAAGCGATGGGCATAGTCGCCCGGCTCCGAGGAGATGGAGCGAACACGAGCGTGGCGCTCGTGCTGGCGACCGCTGTCATCGCTCTCACGGGCTGTGCGGGGGTGCCCGAGAGCGGTCCCACGGCCGTGGCCGCGCCGTTCTCGGACGGTGGTGTGACCGTGTCGGTCCGAGTGGAGTCCCGCGGCGACGGCTTGCGGGTCCTGGCCGACCTGCGGCCCGAGCAGGCCGGCTTCCACGTCTACAGCCTCGCCCTTCCCGACGGCGGTGTCGACGGGATCGGCATCCCGAGCCGCATCCGTGTGGAAGGGGCCCTGCGGTCCACGGGCCCGGCCACCACCGACGCCGAGGAGCGCGTGCTGCGCCCGGAGGGTCTCGGCGTGCGGCTGCCGGTCTATCGGGACGGCCGGGTCACCCTCGAGCTCCCCGTGCGGCGGGTGAAGGGCACGGACCGTGATCGTGCGCGGGTGTTCCTCACCTACGGGGCGTGCAGCGAGCGCAAGGGTTGTCTGCTGCCGGTACGCGACCGTGCCGTGCCGTTGAAGCTCCGGCCGGCGGAGTAGGCCACCCCCTCGAAGCATCCGGTCCATGCCCGTACGGCTCGGTCGTGAGAGGGCGCTCACGACCGAGCCGTACGGGCGGTGGCCCGGTACGGAACCGCCGGTTGACCGCCGAGCCGCGAAGCCGCACCTCATACCGGGTTTCCCGGTACTCCCCCGGACGGGCAACAGGAAACCCGTCGCCCCTGGCAGCCGCCCCGGACAGGCTGGTCCCGTCAGCTCGAAGCACGGCCTGCGACGACGCAGGAGACCCGCTAGGGGGAAACATGCGCAAGATGTTGAGCGCCGCCGCCGCGTTCGCCACCGCGGCCACGGCAGTGGTGGCGATGAGCGGCGCCGCCCAGGCCGCGCCCGCCGGCAGCACCACGGTGTACGGATGCCAGTCCGGCAACGTGTGCATCTGGCCCCAGGGCGTCAACCCCCTCGACAACCCGCACCCGACCAACCAGTACACCACCTACGGCTACCACAACCTGAGCAACCAGTTCGGGTACCACTGGGTCCTCAACAACCAGTACGGCGGCGCCAGTGCCAGCCTGTGCAAGAACTACGGCGGCACCAACTGCGTCGAGACCCTCGCACAGGACCAGTGGACCTACGCGGACCTCACGCCCATCAACTCCATCACCCTCAACCGGCCGTAGCGCACCTTTCGCCACGGGGGAGCGACCGCCGGGACCGGCCCACGCCGGTCCCGGCCGTCCCGTTTTCGCCACTCCGGGTGAAAGTCTTAGGCCCCTGTCAGACCCCCGCAGTAGCCTGGGCATCCGCCGTCTCACGATCCGGGCAGACCGGTGCCAGGGGGGACGCCTTGGGGGACCAGGAACACGTACACACGGGCGCCGACCGGACCGACCAGCCGGAAAGCCCCGCACAGGCGGCACCGTCCTTTCCCGCGCAGCTGAGACGGCTGCGCCGGGAACGCGGACTGTCGCTGGCCGACCTCGCACGCCAGACCCACTACAGCAAGGGGTATCTCAGCAAGATCGAGACCGGCGTCAAGCGGGCGACCGTGGACGTCGCCCGCCAGTGCGACCACGTTCTGCGCGCCGAGGGCGAGTTGCTCCGGCTGGTACGGCAGACCGCCCCGGCCGAGGACGGCGGGCAGGCCGCCGACACCGGTGCGGCCGCCTGCCCGTACCGCGGCCTGGCGGCGTTCACCCCGCAGGACGCGGCCTGGTTCTTCGGCCGGGAGCGGGCCACGGCCGCGCTGGTCGAGCGGGTCTTCCAACGCCTGGGCGGCGGACCGCTGTTGCTGGTCGCCCCGTCCGGCGCCGGCAAGTCCTCCCTGCTGAACGCCGGCCTCGTCCCGGCACTGCAGCGCCCCGGCGGCTTCCCGATGCCCGGCGCCGACCGCTGGCCCGTGGTCGCCCTCACGCCCACCGCACATCCGCTCGACGAGCTCATCGAGCGAACAGCGAAAGTCCTCGGCGGCGATCTCGACCTCACCGCGGCCCGGTTGGCCGACCGCCCCGAAGCCCTGCTCGACGCCGTCCGCGCCCGATCGGACGACGGCCCCCCGGGCCC
>NZ_JAJSZC010000212.1:0-13715 GCF_036815105.1 Streptomyces sp. IBSBF 3136 | reverse complement strand
AGAACCGCGTGGGTCGGCGGGGAGCGGGCGGCCCGGGTGGGGCCGCCGCCCGACGAGCAGGCGGCGCACAGTACGAGGGCCAGCAGGGTGAGAGCGGGGCGGGCGAGCGGGCGGTGGAGCCTGGTCATGCGGTCTCCGGGGTCCGGGAGCCGAGCAGGAAGCGCCGGCTGGGCAGTACGCACACCGCGTAGCAGGCGAGGGCCGCCGCGCCGGTGACGAAGAGGGCGAGGGTGCCGTCGCCGAGCAGCCATTTCGCGGTCAGCAGCACCAGGGTCATCACGGCGCCCGCGATGAGGGGCCAGGCACAGGCCCTGGCGATGTGCGTGAGGCCGATCCCGGCCTTGCCGAGGGCGTAGAGGAACGCGGGGACGACCAGCACCGCGGCGACCACGACATGGCCCTGCGAGACGCCGACGATGCCGCCGAGGTGGGCGCCGACGACGAGGACGGGGACGAGGGCGAGGACCCAGAGGCCCTGGACGAGGATGAGCGAGCGGCGCTGACCGGCGGCGACGAGGCAGTCGTAGGCGAGTTCGCAGCCGATGCGGACGAGCCCGAGGGCCATCAGCCAGGGCAGCGCGGCGGCGGCGGGCACCCAGGTGCTGCCGTAGACCAGGTGGACGACCGGGGCGGCGAGGCCGCCCAGCAGGACGCAGAGCGGCACGGTGCCGGTGACCAGAACGCCCAGGGCGCGGCTGAAGCCCTGGGCGAGGGCCTGCGGGGAGCTCGCGAGCCGGGAGAAGCCGGCGAACGAGACGCGGCGGGCGGCCTCGGAGATGATCCGCACCGGCCAGCCGGACATGTTGAACGCCAGGACGTAGAAACCGAGGGCGGTCTGGCCGAGGGAGGAGCCGACGACCATGGTGTCCACGTTGACGACGGCGAGGGCGAGCAGGCTCGCACCCGCCAGGGGCAGCCCGAACTTGAGCAGGGCGCGGGCCTGTCGGGGGTCCCAGCCGAACCGCAGGGCACCGGGTGCGGCCAGGGCGCAGCCGACGAGGGCGGCGACGTTTCCGGCCACCGCACCCCAGGCGAAGCTCATCGCGCCCCAGCCCGTGAAGGCCAGGACCAGGGTGACGGCGGTGCTGAGGACGAAGTTGAGGGCGTCGATGAGCATGCGCCTGCCCTGGGCGAACTCACGCGTCAGGATCCCGGCGGGAACCTGGGCCACCCCGTCGATCACCAGGCACAGGCACATCACCCGCAGGACGCCCGCCGCGCCGGGCGAGTCGAGCAGCCCGGCCACCGTCGGCGCGGCGAGGAAGATGGCCGCGTACAGCAGGCCGCTGGACGCGAAGCCCAGGGTCAGCACCGTGGGCGCGAACCGGCGGGGGTCGCCGTCCCAGCGGACGATGGCCAGGCCGACGCCCAGTTCGTTCGCGGACAGCAGGACCAGCAGCACCGTCTGGGCGAGGCCGTAGACGCCCCACTCGGCCGGTCCGAGCGCGAAGCGCGCCAGCAGGATGCCGGTGGCGAAGTTGCCGAGGCGCATGACGACGGTGTTGATCAGGCTCCAGCGGGCGGCCGTGACGACCTTGTGGCCCAGGGAGGGGGGAGCGGGAGTGTCGCTCGGCTCAGCGGTCTCGCTGTCCGGTGTGCGAACGCTGTCCATGAGTCGACTCCTCGTCGAGCGGCTCGGCGGCGGGCGCCACGGCCGTGGCGGACCGCCCCGCCCTCGGCTCCGCCGAGGTCCTGTTCTCGGCGGTCCGCGACCAACTGGGCTGCGTCCGCAGGGCGATGGTCTGTTCGGCGACCGGCTCACCCCGCGCCGCCTCGGGGGCGGTGACCGGGCGCGCGGCGTCCCGCGGCGGTGCCGCCGCCGTGCGCGAGCGCCGGCGCGCCTCCACGTAGAACGCGGCGACCAGGCTGACCACCAGGCCCAGGAGGCCGGCCAGGATCAGGTACTCCAGACGGGTCTTGGTCTGGGCCACCGGGTTCTGCGGGGGCACGATCGTCGTCATGCGGATCATGGCCTTCGGCGCGACCGACTGCTGCCGCTGGAACTGGTCGAGCCGTTCCTTGGCGTACGCGGTCAGCAGGCGGTCCGAGGACAGCACGGCCGCCTTGTCCGTGCCGGTGACGGTCAGCCACATCAGCGGTCCCTGGGCGTTGTCGGCGAGCTTGGCCTCGAACGTGCCCGTCGCGCCACGGGACTTGAGTGCCCGTACGGAGACGTCGGAGTTGAGGTTGCGGGCCAGGCTGTCGGCCATGCCGGTGAGCGAGGTCTGGGTGCTGAGGAAGGGGTTGCCGTCGTAGGCCACGGTGGCCTTCTGCGAGTTGAGGAGGACCACCGTGCTCTGCGACTGGTAGGTGACCGGAACCACCAGGGCCACGGCGACCGTCAGGCACGCGGTCAGCAGCAGTCCGGGCAGCAGGACGTACCAGCGCCTGCGCATGACCCGGAAGATCTCAGCGAGATCCATGGTGGTCCCCCCTTACGACCAGACGTTCGACGAGCATATGTGGCGTGCGGATCATATGGGGAATGCTCGGTCGGTAGGTCTCGGTCGGGTGCTCGCCGTGCCTCCCTCCAGCAGCACTTGGGCGATGCGGTCGCTGGCGCGGCCGTCCCAGAGTTCGGGCCGGCGCGGCGCGGGCGGTGTGTCCAGCACCCGGTGCACGAGGGACACGATCCGTACCGGATCACGGCCGGCCAGCAGATTGGTGCCCTGCTCGACGGTGATGGGCCGCTCGGTGTTGTCCCGCAGGGTCACGCACGGCACGCCCAGCGCGGTCGTCTCCTCCTGCACGCCGCCGGAGTCGGTGAGCACCAGCCGGGCGGCGTCCTGGAGGGCGATGAAGTCCAGGTATCCGGCGGGCGGCACCAGCCGGATGCCTCCCGGGACGCCGATCTCGGCCAGCCGCTCGGCAGCGCGCGGATGCACGGGGAGCAGAAGCGGGCAGCGGCCTGCGATCTCGCCCAGGGCCTTCAGCAGGCCGGTGAGCACCTCGGGGTCGTCCACGTTGGCCGGACGGTGCAGGGTGACCAGGCCGTACTCGCCTCTCGCCAGGCCGTACCGGTCGAGCACACCGGAGGCCCTGGCCCGGTCCAGATTGGCCAGCAGCGTATCGATCATGACGTTGCCGACCAGATGGATCTGGTCCTCCCGGTACCCTTCCGCGCGCAGGTTCTCCACGGCATCGGGGGAGGGGGCCAGCAGATAGTCGCTGACGCGGTCGGTGGCGACCCGGTTGACCTCCTCGGGCATGGTCCAGTCGCGGCTGCGCAGACCGGCCTCCACATGGGCCAGCAGCGGTCCGGCCTTGGCGGTGACCAGGGCGCAGGCCAGCGTGGAGTTGATGTCGCCGACCACGACGACGACGTCCGGGGTCAGTTCGCCGAGGAGCGGCTCGAACGCGGTCATCACGCGCCCGGTCTGCTCGGCGTGGCTGCCGGAGCCGACCCCGAGGAAGCGGTCGGGCGGCCGGATGCCGAGGTCGGCGAAGAACACGTCGTTCATCGCCGGGTCGTAGTGCTGACCGGTGTGGACGAGGACCACCTCGGCGCCGCGGCGCTCCAGGGCGTCCATCACCGGTTTGATCTTCATGTAGTTGGGGCGCGCCCCGGCTACACAGACGATGCGCGGCATGGTTCAGAGCACCTCGATCGTGGGCCCGGGCGACAGCCGCCGGCGGCAGTCGAGGACGAAGGGGGCGTGCTCGGTGACGAGGTCGTAGTCGAAGCTGTCGTGGTCGGTGAGCAGGACCACCACATCGGCGGCCGCCAGCTCCTCGGCGGTCGGGTCGACGCGCACCAGCCGGGTGTCCACGGGCAGGCTCTCGACCACGTGCGGGTCCGCCGCCTTCACCTGGGCCCCCATGTCTAGCAGGAGCTGGGAGATGCGCAGGGCGGGCGACTCGCGGGCGTCACCGGTGTTCTTCTTGTAGGCCAGGCCGAGCAGCAGGATCTTCGAGCCGTTCACGGAACGGCGTCTCACGTTGAACAGCTCGCCGATGCGGCGCGCCACGTACTCCGGCATGTGGTTGTTGATGTCGTTCGCCAGCTCCACGAAGCGGAAGCTCTGGCCGAGTTCGCGCTGCACCCGCCAGGACAGGTACGAGGGGTCGATCGGCAGGCAGTGGCCGCCGACGCCCGGCCCAGGCGTGAACCGCATGAAGCCGAACGGCTTGGTGGAGGCGGCGTCGATGGCCTGCCAGACGTCGATGTCCAGGTGGTGGGCGAACATCGCGACCTCGTTGACCAGCGCGATGTTCACGTGCCGGAAGGTGTTCTCCAGCAGCTTGGCCAGCTCGGCCTCCTTGGGCGAGCCCACCGCCACGGTGGTGTCGACGAGCTGCCCGTAGAAGTCCCGCACGGCGGCCAGCGAGGCCGCGTCGACGCCGGAGACGACCTTGGGG
Organism: Streptomyces sp. IBSBF 3136; assembly: GCF_036815105.1. NCBI lineage: Bacteria > Bacillati > Actinomycetota > Actinomycetes > Kitasatosporales > Streptomycetaceae > Streptomyces > Streptomyces sp. IBSBF 3136. Next base: position 9,356 of record NZ_JAJSZC010000212.1, on the reverse strand, counting down.
GTCTCCTTGAACCCCCACACCGTGTTGCCGGGGTCGATCCGCTCCGGGCTGTAGCCGAGGTGGAAGTCCTTGCCCGCGGTCAGGCCCGAGCCGTCCTCCAGGATCGGGGCGAACAGCTCCTGGGTGGTGCCGGGGTAGGTGGTCGACTCCAGGACGACGGTGGCGCCGGGGCGCAGGTAGCGGGCGAGGGTGGCCGCCGATTCCTTGATGTAGCGCAGGTCGGGGGAGCCCTCGTGCAGCGGGGTCGGCACGGTCACCACGGCGACGTCGAAGCCGCCGCAGTCGCGGGCCGAGTCGCTGGGGCGGTAGCTGCCCCGGTCCAGTGCCGCGCGGATCCGCTCGGAGGAGACGTCCTCGACGAACGACTCGCCGGCGGCGAGGCTCTTGATCCGCTGGGCGTCCACGTCGTAGCCGATCACCTCGTGTCCGACCTCGGCGGCACGGATGGCCAGTGGCAGTCCGACGTATCCCTGTCCAACCACGACGACACGCATCAGCTACTCCTGTTCGCGGGAGCGGGCGACGGGGTGAGCCGGATGAACTCGCGCGCCGTCATGAGGACGAAGGCAGCATTGGTGGTGAGGTAGCGCCGGCCGAGGCGGCGCGGCTCCTGCAGGGCGCGGTACAGCCACTCCACGCCCCACCGCTGCCAGGACGCGGGGGCCCGCTTGGTGATCCCGGCCAGGATGTCGAAGGAACCGCCGACCCCGTGCACCACCCGGGCGCCGGTGCGCGCTCCGTAGGCGGCGGTGAAGATCTCCTTCTTCGGCGAGGTCATGCCGAGGAAGAGCATCCGGGCGCCGCTGCGGGCGATCGCGTCGGCTATCCCCTCCTGCTCGGAGTCGTCGAAGTAGCCGTGCCGGCTGCCGGCCACCTTGAGGCCGGGGAAACGATCCGCCACCCGGCGAAGCATCTGCTCCAGCACCTCCTGCCTGGCGCCGAGGAAGTACACGGACATGCCCTGCGACTCCGCCTCGCCCAGCAGCCGCAGGAAGAGGTCGATACCGGCGACCCGCTCGGGCAGCGGGGCCCGCAGCAGCCGGCCGGCCCAGACCACGGCCTGTCCGTCGGCGAGGACGAGGTCGCAGCCGGCCACGGCCGCGGCGAGCCGGGGATCGCGCCGCATGTTCACCAGCTTCGCGGCGTTGACCACCCCGATCTCGAGCTGCCGCTCGTCCCGTACCGCATCCAGGCACCGCTGTACGGTCTCGTCCATCGTCAGGGGGTCGAGCTCGACCCCGAACAGCGACCGGCGCGCGCTCATACGCCGCCCCCCAGCCAGGCGTGGAGCATCCAGCCGAACTCGTAGGGCCGGCACTCCCGGTCCACGGACGCCGGGCGGTACACCCGGTCCAGGGAACTCAGCCGCAGGCTCGGGGCGACCCGGGTGCCCAGTCCCCGCGCGGCCCGTACGGCCTTCTTCGGATCGCCCCGGTAGACCTTGCGCCAGGTGACGCCGAGCCGGTCCAGGATCATCGGCTCCCGGTGCTCAGGGCGCCCGGCCAGCTCGGGCACGTCGGTCATCCAGCGCAGGCCCTTGCGGACGGCGGCGCCGAAGTCGGTGCCGCCCGCGTCGGCGAGATCGAACAGCGCGGTCGGCGCCATCGCGTGCTGGTGGACGCTGTAGACCGGATAGCCCTCCACGACGCCGCCGGTGCGCGCGTCGTAGTGCCACCACCACTGCCCACCGTCGCCCTGGAGCTCGCAGATCCGCGCCGCGCACGCCTCGGCGGCGGCCAGCGCCGCCGGGTCGCCGCCCCCGTCCGCGCCGGCGTGAGCGCGGGCCAGGGCCTGAAGGGGATAGGTCTGGTCGGCGAAGCAGCTCACGTGCGCCCGGTACCACGGCACCAGGCCGGGTCCTGTGGCGTGCGGGAACAGCGGGCTGTCCCCGATCCGGGCCCGCAGCAGACGGTCGCGAGCTGCGGTGAAACGTCTCTCCACATCGACCGTGCCGCGCGCGGCGGCGAGAGCGGACAACACCCATGCCGCCTCGACGGTGTACTGCGGCCGGCCCTCCTCGTCCAGGGCGTCGACCCGCTCGACGGCGTCGGACAGCTTGGGGTGCTCGGTCTCGGCGGCGGCCCAGGCGATGAGCGCCGCGTCCCCGAGGTTGGTCACCGCGGGCAGGGACTCCACGAGCAGGCCCGTGAACTCCTGTGCGCTGCGCCCGCCGAGCACCGCGCGCTGACGGTCCTCGGGCAGGAAGCGGGCGCCGAGTGCGGTGATGGCCGCGTAGCGGGTGCTGGTCCCGCGCCGTTCCAGCGTCCAGGAACCATCGGGGGCCTTGTGCCCGGCCATGGTGAAGACGAAGGCCTCGCCGCCGGGAAGCAGCATCGCCGGAAGCCCCGACTCGGCGACGGAGAGCAGCCGTTGGGCGAGCGCGAGCAGCGCCGGCTCCTCATGGCCGAGCGCCGCCAGACGTGTGCTGGTCATCGTTTGGACACACCAACCCCCCTGTGGGTCCTGTTTTTCGCGCAGACTTGTGAACGCCGTGGCGCACATGGCCGACCGGCGTGAAGGCACAGCGGATGTCAGGCGACGGAGCGGTCGTCGCTTCCCGCGTCAGGCACAGGTCTTCCCCACCTGCGTAACCCCCCCTGGGCACGTGTACGTGCACTGTGCCTGGTCTGCACAGTTCGAACACATGTTATGCCTGCGGATGTTCGAGGAATGGCGTTTTGCGAGAATCAACTGTCATGCCCGCTCTACGAGTTCGCCGTCCTTCTCGTCGTACAGCGCACCCGTCTCGGGACACTCCCAGCCGCCCGGCTCGCCCGCACGCTCGACCAGCCGCACCCCGGCCCGGCCGACCCAGCCGATCCGGCGCGCCGGCGCGCCCGCCACGAGCGCGAAGTCCGCTACGTCCCGGGTCACCACGGCGCCCGCCGCGACCAGCGCCCAACGGCCGACCCGCACCGGTGCCACACAGACCGAACGGGCCCCCAGCGACGCCCCCTCGGCCACCACCACCGCCACGGCCTCCCAGTCGCCACCGCGCTTGAGCCGGCCCTGCGGGTCCACCGAGCGGGGGAAGTGGTCGTTGGTGAGCACCGCCGCCGGACCGACGAACACCCCGTCCCCGAGCACCGCCGGCTCGTACACCAACGCGTGGTTCTGCAGCTTCACGTTGTCGCCGATCCGCACACCCGGACCGACGTACGCCCCCCGGCCCACGATGCACCCGGCACCCAGCCGGGCGTCCTCCCGTATCTGGGCCAGATCCCAGACCGTCGTCCCCTCGCCGATGGCGGCCGTCTCGTCGACCTGGGCGGTCGGCTGGATCCTGGTGCTCACTTGGCTGAACCCTTTCTCTCGTCGAGCAGAGCCGGAAACGCCGCCTCCAGCGCCTCGAGCCACGGACGGATCGGTTCGATCCCGGCCCGGCGCCACCGGTCGTGCCCCAGGACGCTGTACGCGGGACGGGGAGCGGGCCGTACGAAGGCGTCGCCGGTCGTCGGCCGGACCCGGCCCGGATCGGCGCCGAGCAGCCGGAACACCTCCCGGGCGAGGCCGAACCAGGTCGTCTCCCCACCGCTGGTGCCGTGGTAGATCCCGGCCGGCGCGCCGCCGGCCAGGGCGGCCCGTCCCAGCCGCACCAGCCGGTCCGCGAGATCCACCGTCCAGGTCGGCTGGCCACGCTGGTCGTCGACCACGTCGACGGTGTCCTTCAGCGCCTCGAGTCTGATCATCGTGTCGACGAAGTTCCCGCCCCCCGCCCCGTACAGCCAGGCGGTGCGCACCACGTACCCCGCCTCCGGGAGCGCGGCCAGCACCGCCCGCTCCCCGGCCAGCTTGGTACGCCCGTACGCGCCACGGGGTGCCGTCGGCGCGTCCTCGGCGTAGGGAGTGGTCCCGTCCCCCGCGAACACATAGTCCGTCGAGACGTGGATCAGCCGGGCGCCCGACCTCGCGCACGCCTCGGCGAGCCGTCCGGGCCCGTCACCGTTGACCCGCAGGGCCTCGGCCTCGTGCGTCTCCGCGTCGTCGACGGCCGTCCACGCGGCGCAGTTGACCACGACCCGGGGACGGTGGGTGGCCACCGCCTCCCGCACCGCGTCGGCGTCGGCTATGTCGAGTTCGCCGCGCGCCAGGCCGACGGCCCGCTCACCGTCCCGGCGCAGCCGCGCCAGCACGTCCTGCCCGAGCATGCCGCCGGCACCGGTGATCAGCCACATGGTCCTCATGGTTCCCTGTTCGTCGTCCGAAGCCGGCCCTACGTCCCCGCCGGCACCCGCGTCACAGCGTCGCGCGCTCCTTCAGCGGCTCCCACCAGTCACGGTTCTCGCGGTACCAAGTGACCGTCTCCGCAAGGCCGGTGGCGAAATCCTTACGGGGTTCGTAGCCCAGTTCCGTGCGCAGCTTGGCGCAGTCCACGGAGTAGCGGCGGTCGTGCCCCTTGCGGTCGGCCACGAACTCGACACCGGAGTCCCAGTCCGCGCCGCACGCCTCCAGGAGCAGGGAGGTCAGCTCCCTGTTGGACAGCTCCGTGCCGCCCCCGATGTTGTACGCCTCCCCGGCGCGTCCCCCGGCGCGCACCAGTTCGAGGGCCTGGACGTGGTCGTCGATGTGCAGCCAGTCCCGCACATTGCCGCCGTCGCCGTACAGCGGGACCTTCCTGCCGTCCAACAGGTTGGTGATGAACAGCGGGACGACCTTCTCGGGGAACTGGTGGTGGCCGTAGTTGTTGGAGCAGCGGGTCACCCGCACGTCCAGGCCGTGGGTGCGGTGGTACGCCAGGGCGATCAGGTCGCTGGACGCCTTGGAGGCGGCGTACGGGGAGTTGGGGCGCAGCGGGTCCGTCTCCGGCCAGGAGCCGGAATCGATGGAGCCGTACACCTCGTCGGTGGAGACGTGCACGAACGTCTTCGACCGGTCCTGGCGCAGCGCCGCGTCCAGCAGTGTCTGGGTGCCGAGGACGTTGGTCCGGATGAACTCCCCGGCGCCCAGGATGGAACGGTCCACGTGCGACTCGGCGGCGAAGTGGACGACCTGGTCGTGTCCGGCGAGCAGCTCGGCGACCAGCTCGCCGTCACAGATGTCGCCCTTGACGAAGGCGAATCCGGGGTGGTCGCGCACGTCGTCGAGGTTGGCCGGGTTGCCCGCGTAGGTGAGCTTGTCCAGCACCGTGACGGCCACATCACCCGGGCCGGCCGGGCCGAGGAGCGTGCGGACGTAGTGGGAGCCGATGAATCCGGCACCGCCGGTCACCAGGATCTTTGTGGTCATGACGAGATCTGCACCTTGCTGTGGTCGCCGAGCACGAAACGGTGGGCGGCGGGCTTGCGGGGGGCGGGGGTGACCTCGACGCTGCGGCCGATGAGGGAGGCCTCCACGCGCCGGACGCCGCTCACCGAGGAGTCGCGCAGCACGATCGAATACTCGATCTCGCTGTCCTCGATCCGGCAGTCACCGGAGATCGAGGTGTAGGGACCGATGTACGAGTCGGTGATCACCGTGTTCGCGCCGACGACCACCGGGCCCACGATCCGGCTGCCGGTCACCTTGGCCCCCGCCTCGATGCGCACCCGGCCGATGATCTCGCTGTCCTCGTCGGTCGTGCCGTCGATCCGCCGCTCCAGGGATTCCAGCACCGAGCGGTTGACCTCCAGCATGTCCGTGACGTTCCCGGTGTCCTTCCAGTAGCCGGAGATCGTGGTGGAGCGCACGTCGCGCCCGGCGTCGATCAGCCACTGGATGGCGTGCGTGATCTCCAACTCCCCACGCCAGGACGGCTCGATCGAGCGGACGGCCTCGTGCACAGCGGGGGTGAAGAGGTACACGCCGACCAGCGCCAGCTCGCTCTTGGGATGCCGGGGCTTCTCCTCGAGGCCCACGACCTGGCCCGCCGCGTCCAGCTCGGCCACCCCGAAGGCGGTGGGGTTCGGCACCTTCGTCAGCAGGATCTGGGCGTCCGGCCGCTCGGCGCGGAAGGCATCCACCAGGTCCGTGATGCCGCCGACGACGAAGTTGTCGCCGAGGTACATCACGAAGTCGTCGTCGCCCAGGAACTCACGGGCGATCAGCACCGCGTGGGCCAGCCCCAGGGGAGCTTCCTGCGGGATGTAGGTGACGTCGAGACCGAACGAGGAACCGTCCGCGACCGCCTCCCGGATCTCCTCGGCCGTGTCCCCGACGATGATCCCGACCTCGGTGATGCCGGCCTCGGCGATCGCTTCCAGACCGTAGAACAGCACCGGTTTGTTCGCGACCGGTACGAGTTGTTTCGCCGAGGTATGGGTTATGGGGCGCAAACGGGTACCTGAGCCACCAGACAACAAAAGTGCCTTCATGTCATCACCCTACTTACGTCGGACTTGTCGACGGGGTGATTCCGCATACTGTATGACCGGTTCGGAGTCGCAGGAGGCCCGTTCCTGATCGGGTCGTGTCGCCGAAGGAGCGCCGACCGTTCACATCGCCGACCGTTCACACCCCAGGCCGGGAACGGGAGCGGACAGCGCCCCCGCACCACCCTGGAGCGCGCCGGGTCAGGCCCGGATCACCGGCGCTTGCAGCTCGGTGACCCAGTCGTCCCGGTTCTCCGGGCACTCCAGATTCACCTCGCGGGGATGGCCGGTGAACCGGTAGCCATGGGAGTCGACCCAGCGGGCCAGCGCCTGCGCGGTCGCGAGCACGGTGTCCATGGAGCCGCGGTGCACGATGGTCGCCGCCTCGCCGAGAGCCGGCAGGTCCACGACGCGCACGGTGTCGTCCCTCTCGTCCTCGCCTCCGTCCTGGAGAGGTGCGGCGACCTGGACGGCGGCGTGGACGCTGATCCTGCCACCGCCCTCCGGGGCGTCGTCGTAATACGCGATGCCGGGCCCGGTGGGGGCGACCCCCGTCGAACCGAGCCGCCGGAACAGCTCGTCGTAGAGCGGTCCGATGACCGGTCCGATGGCCTCGGGCTCGAAACTCGCCGCGGTCGCGGTCAGTTCGGCCACCCGGACGGTGGGGACCTGCTTGATCACAACGTCGTTCGTGGGCATGTGACCCTCGCTCTCGATCGCTCGGAGCCTCGCATCGACCTGGACCAGCCGCGCCGCCGCCGCGGCCGCCGCGGTCTCCAGTTCGGCCCGCCGCAACCGCAGCATGCCGCGTAGTTCCTCGACGTCGACTCTCTCGTCCACGATGTCCCGGACCTGTTGGAGGGTGAATCCGAGGTCCTTGAGCGCGATGATCCTGTTGAGGCGGGCGAGTTGGGCGGCGGTGTAGTGGCGATAGCCGCTGGCGGGGTCGACGTGAGCCGGACGCAGCAGCCCGGTCGCGTCGTAGTGGCGCAGCATCCGGACCGAGACGCGGCCGTGCCGGGCGAAGTCTCCGATGGTGAACATGATGTCTCCGACCTCACCGCCTGACACGGTGTGAGAGTCAAGCGAGCTTCCGGTGCGACCGTGCACCCCGGGGCTGCTGCCACTCCTGCGGGACGGGAACGACCGCACTGCGCGGGTGCGGGCCGGAGATCGCTCGCGAGCCGTGAGTCGTGTGCCGCTCGACAGTATGCACGGGTCCGGCCCGATCGTCCGATGGTGCCCTGACCGGAGTAGTGGTCCGTTGCTCACTTTCGGGTGACCGACCGGTTTGTGTGACTCGGCAGAGGCCGGGGCGATTCGCCGCCCAGCCAGGCGAGAAAGGGCAGATCCGGGTAGAAAAGCTCGCATTCATCTCATAGATGGTCATTGCAGGCGAGTGTCACGGAAATATCTTCAATCGGTAATGTCCTTCGCGCGTCGTACCGCGACACCGGGATGCGAGTTGCAGGGTGTGGATGCGCGGCCGACCAGCCGCCACCCGAACAACGCCCCTCAGGCCGACGCGTGAGACCGCGGCCGGCTGGGAGGGGCATCCCGTGAAAGGGGACCTGGTGTCCGTTTTTGCATCCGTCCGTCGCCTCGCCGTCGCCTTCGGCGTGGCCACGGCCGTCGTGGGCGCGGCCGCTCTGCCCGCCGCTGCCGCCGACCACTCCGCGGCCCATCCGCACCCGGCCGGCCTCATCGTCGTCGCGCCGCACGGCTACCCCGGCCCGGGGGACCGTTACTGGGGCGGCGAGCACCGTCGCGACGACGACTGGCGCCGTGTCGACCACTGGGGTGACCACCGCCGTGCCGGCGACGGCTGGCGGCACGGCGACCACTGGCGCCACGGTGGCGGCTGGCACAACGGTGGCGGCTGGCACAACGGTCGTGGCTGGCACGACGGTCGTGGCTGGCACGACCGTGACGACTGGTACCGCGACCACGACCGCCGCGGCGGCCACTGGCACTGACCAGTTGGTCAGCTGACCAGCTGACCAGCTGACCAGCTGACTCGCTGATCCGCGGCGCACAGCCGACTCGAAGGCGGGCCGGGCAGGATGATCCTGCCCGGCCCAGGGTCGTTGCCGGTGAGCGGTGCGGCTCCTCCCGGCTGCCTCCTGTGCGGATCGCGTCCGGCAAGGGACCCGGTCCGCCCCTAGGGCCTGTTGCGAAAGTGGCCTCGTCGCACGGCAGAGGACCACTTTCGCAACAGGCCCTAGTGCCGATCGTGGCCCGGAAGGACCTGGTGGCTCCCCGTCGCCCAGTCGGCCCGGCGCGGGCGTACGAGCGTCGCCGACCGCGAGAAGGCCACTCGCTGACCCGGTTCACCGGGAAGGTGGCCGAGGCGAACGTCCCAGGAGCCGTTTCGCCGGGTGAGGGAGACGGGGGACAGGGGTGGCACGGCGAGGTGCCAGAAGGCCCGTGCCGGCAGGGCCAGCGCGCGGATGAGCGCGGCCCGGACCACGGCCGCTTCCGCGATGACCACCGTGTGGCCCGTGTCCGGCGCCGTGTCGTTCATCCAGTCCGCGGTACGACGGCAGAGCTCGCGCACGGACTCGCCGCCGTGGGGTGCGGCATCCGGATCGGTGAGCCAGGCCGTGAACCCGTCGGGGTCGGTCGCGGCGACGTCGTCGAGGGGGAGCCCCGACCAGCTGCCGAGATCGAGGTCGCACAGCGCGGGCTCGGGTGCCGTGACCAGACCGAGGGCGTCGGCGGCCTGCGTACAGCGCGCCGAGGGCGCCCGCAGGGCCAGTTCGTGGGACGGCAGGAGCGTCGTCTTCGTCGCGGCTGCCATGTGCAGGCTGTGAGTGCTCGAGGGGGCGTCGTCGAGCAGTGGCCCCGTGGTGGCGCCACCGCCGGGCACGCACAGGAACGTCAGGCGGACCGTCATGGGATCGACCTCCTACTCGGCGCAGCGTGACTCCGGATCGTGTGAGACGCCGCGATGTGCTCCAGGTTCGGGGACAGCGGCCCCCGTGCGACATCCGTCAGATGTCCGGAACCACCCCGCCGACCGGCCGGCCCACCCCCGCCACCTGGCCATGGACGGCCACACCCGAGTGC
>NZ_JAJSZC010000211.1:0-13721 GCF_036815105.1 Streptomyces sp. IBSBF 3136 | reverse complement strand
CCCACGCCGTCCAACGCACCCTGCAAATCGTCGGCATCGACACCGTCATCGACTGCCACCCCACCCTGACCGAAGCACTCGACGACTGACACACGACGGCGACCTGCGCAACAGGCGAAGCACCGGCAGGACGGGCGAAGCGCCGGTGGGCAGGCCGAACACCGCCCAGCACGATCCACGGCGGGGCGCCCCACCCGGCCGTGCAGGTTGCACGAGTGATGGTCAAAATCGGTGGACGACGCGGCGCGCGTTCGGCCCTCGGCGCCGTGGGGGCCTTCGAGCACGGATGCTGCGCGACTGAGCCCCGGCAGGTCACGCCGGGGCTCACTGGGAGTGGTGCGTCAGCGGTTCATGAGCACGAAGACACCCCAGCCGAGGTATTCGCGCTGGTACCTAGCGTGCTGGACGGGTGCCGCGACGAGTTCCGCGCGCATCTCGTCGGCTAGCTCGTCGTCGGGGTTGGCATCCAGCCAGCGGCGGATGTTGAGCCACTGCGCCGCGGCGTACCGGTCCCAGCTGTCCTGGTCGGCAACGACCATTTCGACGACGTCGCAGCCCAGGGCACCGAACAGTTCGAGCAGTTCCGGCAGCGGGAGCAGGTCGTCCCTGCGGGCCATGTGGCAGCCCTCGACGGTGGCTTGGTCCTGGGGTTCGCGGCGCCAGTACGGTTCGCCGATCAGCATCATGCCGCCGGGGAGGAGACTGCGCCGCAGGAGTTCGACGGTGCCCGCGACGCCGGCCCCGATCCAGGTGGCGCCGACGCAGGCGGCGATGCCCACCGGATGGTCGACGACGTAGCCCGACGCGTCCGCGTGCACGAAGCCGACCTGGTCGGCGACGTCCAGTTCCGAGGCCCGCGCGCGAGCGGCGTCGAGGAAGACGGTGCTGATGTCCACCCCGGTGCCGGTCACGCCATGGTCGCGTGCCCAGGTGCACAGCATCTCGCCCTTGCCGCAGGCGAGGTCGAGCACGCGGGTGTCCGGTGACGGACCGATGGCCCGGCCCAGGGTGGCCAGTTTCTCGCTGGAGAACGGGTTACAGATGCGATGGCTGCTCTCGCGGATGGTGAAGCTACGCGGCAGGTCCACTACGGGGATTCCTTCGGTCCGGGGAGGTCAGAACGGCTGGGAATGGCGGCCGGCGGAAGTTGGCCGCGATCACCTGAACCGTCATCAAATGCACCTCTTCGGAGACGTGAAGGCCGAGACCGGTCGAAGGTACGGCCGCTGCGATCGTCGTGTCCATCGCATTTCACGTCCTACTGGGACGCGCCTCATGCCGTGCGGGCGGCCAGGCGCTCGACGAGGGGCTCGTTCTCGAAGCGGGCTCCGGCTCACTCGTCTGTGCCTGGTGCGCGGTGGATCTCCGTCAACCACAGCGAATGGTGCGAACCGTTGCCCGCACCGGTCGACAGGGGCAGGCGACGGCGTTTGATCTTGACGCACCGGCCGTCGTCGTTCAGGTACCAGTTACCGTCGAGGAAAAGGCCCTTGTCGTCTTGGCCCACCGGGGTGCGCAGAGAGCAGCCGTCGGGGGCGGGCGCCTGATCCACCCACCTCGAGCCGGTCCAGCGCAGCCGGTTGGGTTCGTCCACGGGTTCGGGGTCGACCTTGGCTCCACCCCGTCGGGCCGACCACCACTGAGGACGGCGACACCGGCGGCCGGACAGAGACTCTGGTGCATGTCCCTGTCCGGCGTCGCTGATGCCCCTGGTTTGACCGTCACCAAGACCCACCGTGGCACGTTCACCGACGGCTACCAGGGCACCTACACGATCCGGGTCAGCAACAACGGTCCCGGCCCGACCGCCGGCAGCACCGTCACCGTCACCGTCACCGAAACCCTTCCCCCGGAACTGGTGGCCGCCTCGATCAGGGGCGCCGGCTGGACGTGCGACCAGACGACCCTGACCTCGCCGCGGCGGTAACGTCCGGCCGTCGCTCCGGCGGGCAGATGCCCGACCATCGCGCTCGGGGTCAGACGTCGCGGATCGGAGAGGACGAGCTGGACGCCGGACAGGCTCAGGGAAACTCTTCCCGCCCGAGGCTGACTTGCATGCCCTCCCGCCGAGTGGTGGGGTGCGGGATCACTCGGGCTGCTCGCGCCTGGCGGTGGCGAACCGGCGCTGGTAGGCGGCTGGGCTGATGGCCAACTCCCGTGCGAAGACACGCCGCAGGCTCTCGTAGCTCGGAAACCCGGACATGGTCGCCGTCTGCGTCGCGGTGTATCCCTGGTCGAGCAGCGACTTCGCGATACCGAATCGGATCGACTCGACGTACCGGGCCGGCGTGGTGCCCAACTCCTCCCGGAACAGCCGGGTGAGGTGCCGTGTGCTGACGTTGAGCCGCCGGGCGAGTTCGGCCAGGGAGTAGTCGCCGGTGGGATCCGCCGTGACGAGGTCGACGACCCGGCGCAGAGCGGGAGAGCGGGGCGGCGGGCCCTGCAGCGGTGCGGAGAACTGCGACTGTCCGCCCGCGCGTTGCAGATAGACCACCAGGGAGCGGGCCACCTCCCGGCTGATGTCGGGGCCGTGGTCCTCCTCGACAAGGGCGAGCGCGAGGTCGATGCCCGCGCTGACACCTGCCGATGTGTAGGTCGTGCCGTCGCGCACATAGATGGCGTCGGGCTCGACTCGCGTCTTCGGGTGCCGGGCGGCGAGTTCGCCCGCGATCTTCCAGTGGGTGGTCGCCCGTTTGCCGTCCAGGAGGCCCGATGCGCCGAGTACGAAGGCGCCCGAGCAGACGGAGGCGATCCGGTCGGCACGGGCTGCGAGGTTCTTCGCCGCTTCGGCCAGCTCACGTGGGACGGGGGTCCTGGGGTGGACGTCACCGCCTGGCATCAGGAAGGTGTCGGGGGCCGGCTCTGTGGCGGCACTGCCGTCGACGACGATCCGCAGTCCGATCGAGGAGGTGACCTCGGCGCCTGTCGTCGACACCAGGGCGATCCGGTAGTCGGCGCCGAGCATATTCGCCTCCCCGAACACCTCGGCGGGGCCGGCGACGTCCAGCAGCTTCACGCCGTCGTAGACGAGGATCGTCACCCGATGCGTGCCGGGGCTCACCGGCCCATCCTGGGATGACTGGATTCGGGTGGTTCATGGCCGGACCGAGGCGGCGCCGCGGGCCGTGCGGTCGGCACCGTGGAGGACGGGCGCACGGTCCACTCGTGACAGATCGCATCGGAGAGCACAGACACCATGACGGACATCATCGCAGGCGTGGAAATACCCGACACATCGGCCGTAGCGCAGGCCACGGAATTCATTCGGGACAGGACCAGCCAGCTGATCTTCCACCACTCCCGGCGGGTATTTCTCTTCGCCTCACTCCACGCGCCTGCGTTCGATCTGCGGCCCGATCCTGAGCTGCTGTATATCTCGGCGATGTTCCATGACGCGGGCCTTGTGCTCCCTTTCTCCGGAACGCAGCAGCGTTTCGAACTGGACGGCGCCGACCACGCGCGGACATTCCTGCTCGACCGCGGATTCTCCGAGAACGCAGCCGACGTGGTGTGGCGGGCCATAGCCCTTCACACCACGCCCGGGATCCCCGGCCGCATGGAGCCCGAGGTCGCCGCCACGAACTACGGCGTGCTGACCGACGCGGTCGGCTGGGGGCTGGACAAGCTGGAGAGCGACCGACTGGACGAGATCGTCGCCGCTCATCCGCGCGGCGATTTCAAGAAGGAATTCCTGCAAGCTTTCGTCGACGGTCTCAGGGACCGGCCGGACACCACCTACGGGACCGTCAACGCGGACGTCCTGGAGCACTTCGTTCCCGGTTTCCGTCGTACCTCCATGGTGCGGCGGATCATGGACTCTCCATGGCCGCGATGACGGACTCGCGGCCGGCGATCGCGCCGACGCGAACGCGTCCTGTGCTTCCGTCGCTCGCACCAGAGATCAGCCCTCCGCATGAATTCGCCCGCAGAAACGCAAGAAACTCCCCCAGCAAGAAAGGAACGCTCGTGCGAGCCATCACCGTCCGGGATCGCGAGGCAGGGATCACGGGACTGTCCCTCGAGGACCTGGCCCCTCCGCACGCCGCCGAGAACGACGTCATCTTGCGGGTGCACGCCGCCGGCTTCACCCGCGGGGAGCTCGACTGGCCCGCGACCTGGACCGACCGTGCCGGTCGCGACCGCACGCCCAGCGTGCCGGGCCACGAGGTCTCGGGGGTGGTGACGGAACTCGGGTACGGAACGACCGGCCTCACCGTCGGTCAAAGGGTTTTCGGACTGACCGACTGGACCCGCGACGGCGCGCTCGCCGAGTACGTCGCCGTGGAGGCCCGCAACCTCGCCCCGCTGCCCGCCGACATCGACCACACGCTGGCGGCAGCACTGCCGGTCTCCGGCCTGACCGCCTGGCAAGCCCTGTTCGACCACGCCCGCCTCCGCACCGGCCAGACCGTCCTGATCCACGGCGCCGCAGGCGCGGTCGGCTCGATCGCTGTCCAGCTCGCCCACGAAGCGGGAGCCAGAGTCATCGGCACGGGCCGCTCCGCCGACCGGGAAACCGCGCTCGGCCTGGGCGCGCACGCGTTCCTCGACCTGGAGGCCGACCGGTGGGAGGACGCCGGTCAGGTCGACGTCGTGTTCGACGTCATCGGAGGCGACGTCCTCGACCGCTCCGCAGCCCTCGTACGCGCCGGCGGCACACTCGTCACCATCGCCCACCCGCCCACCGTGCGCCCGGACGACGGGCGGGCCCTCTTCTTCGTCGTGGAACCCGACCGCGACCGCCTCGCCGACCTCGCCGAGCGTTTGCGGGACGGCCGGTTGAGGGTGCGGGTCGGGGCGGTCCGGGCGCTTGCCGAAGCGGTCGACGCCCTCGCCTCCAAGGCGCGCGTCCCCGGCCGTACGATCATCCGTGTCGCCGAGGACGGAGCGTCCGCTGAGAGCACCGATGCCGGTGCGGGCCGGTAGCAGCAGCGGCGACGGCCCGCGGAGAGAGCGCGGGAATATCCCGCGGTCGGGTCCTGTTGTGCCTGTCGTGATCGTGGAGGGGACAGTGTCCCCGGGCCTCACCTATCGCATGCAGGGACGATCGTTCGGCTGAAGCCCTGCATTGCCTTTCGCCGCGTAGGCGACCGCCCTCCACGATCATGGATGCGACTGTGGCCCGGCCTTGAGGTCCGGGCCACAGGCCCGCGCCCGGACCGCTCACACACCGGGTGCGCTCTCCCGGACCCCCCACGCACCAGGTCCGCTCCCCCGGGACGCGTGCCCGTCCTCGCAGCCTTGTGCAGCACGCATGCGACGTGCCTGGAGGTCACGGGTCGGCACGGCGGCGTTGCGCGGACGTGAACAGCTCCCAGTCGGCTCGCCCTCCCGCTCCCATCACCTCGGTGGCGGAGGCGAGTTCGTCGGTGGACGTGCGGCGCAGTTCGCGCCGTGCCACCCGGCCGACCAGCGCCGGCAGCAGCGGGCGCAAGGGCTGGCACCAACGCAGCCACGGCGGTGCGTAGACATGGTGGGAGCGGTGCGCGATGCCCGTCGCGAGCCAGTCGGCCACCTGTGCGGGGGTGTGGACGCGGCGTGCGAACCAGGGCTGGTTCTCGCGCAGCGAGCGCAGGACCGGGTGGTCGTCGATGCCGGTGATCATGTCGGTGCCGGTCCAGTGCAGGTAGGCGATGCCGACGGCGACACCGTCGGGCTGGACCTCGCCGCGCAGGGCTTGCGCGAAGGACTCGGCGCCCGCCTTGGACGCGCAGTACGCGCTCATCATGGGGGCCGAGCCGAAGGCCGCGGTCGAGGCGATCTGCAGGAAGTAGCCGCGCGTGCGGGTGAGCTGGGGCAGGAAGGCCCTTGCGGTGTTGGCCGCTCCGACGAGGTTGACGTCGATGACCCGTTCCCACAGATCGGCGTCGGTACGGCTGAAGGGGCCGCCGACGGCGATCCCCGCGTTCGCCACGACGACGGACGCGCTTCCGAGTCGGTCCTCCACCTGCCGCGCGGCGCGGGCGAGCGCAGCCCGGTCGGTGACGTCGGCCTCGACACAGAGGCTCGGGGAGACGAGGGAGGCAGCGGCGCTGCGCAGCGTCTGCCCTTCGCGGCCGAGCAGCGCGACCCGCATGCCCGCCTCGGAGAGGCGTCGCGCAAGGGCCTCACCCACCCCGCGGGCGGCTCCGGTGACAACGGCGGTCCGCCCCCGCAGGGGCGAGCCGCCAGGGGCTCCGGCGGGGACGGAGCTGCCGAGGACGGTGTCCATGCGATTGCCTCTCTTGCAGGGGGCGAAGTGCCATGGCGGCACTGCCGTTGGCGTGGATGCGTCCCGCCGCCGAGGGGCCCACCCCGGCACGGCGGACGTCGGCGACTTGAGCGGCCGGCCCGTCCACGGCGCCGGCGAGGGTACGCCGGCGCCGGTCAGGGCGGCCGCTCGTCCCACCGGAGGTCCGTGGTCAGCACGTCCTCCACATCGGTGAGGCGGTCCAGGCCCTGAACGGCACGGGACGTGCGCTGGTTGGCGGCGAGCAGCGTGCGGTGGCGGTGCACGAAGGACCAGTACCCGGTCGTGTAGGGGCAGGCACGCTCTCCGGTACGGTCGCCAGGCCGGTAGGCACAGCCGTCGCACAGGTCGCTCATGCGGTGGATGTACGCCCCGCCCGAGGTGTACGGCTTGGTGGTCATCCGGCCGCCGTCGGCGTACTGGGACATCCCGGTGACGTTGGGCAGCATCACCCAGTCGTATCCGTCGACGAAACACCGGTGGAACCAGTCGGTGACCGCCCGCGGGTCCCAGCCACGCTGCAGGGCGAAACTGCCGAGGATCATCAGTCTCGGGATGTGGTGGGTCCAGCCGGTGTCGCGCACCTGGGCGAGCACGGTGGCCAGGCAGCGGGCGGTGACGGCGTCGGCGTCCAGCTCCAGGAACCACGCGGGCGGCCGGGCGCGGTGGCGCAGGGCGTTGCGGTGCCGATAGTCCTCGCCGAAGTACCAGTACAGCTGCCAGACGTACTCGCGCCACCCCGCGATCTGCCGGACGAAGCCCTCGACGCTGTTGACGGGTGCCCGGCCGGCCCGCCAAGCGTTCTCGGCGGCGGTGACCACCTCGGCCGGGTCGAGCAACCCGAGGTTCAGCGACGATGACAGCAGACTGTGGCTCATCACCGGGTCGGCGGCGAGCATGGCGTCCTCATGCGGACCGAACCCGGCCAGTCGGTGCTCGGTGAAGCGGCGCAGCGCGGTCAGGGCCTCGCGCCGGGTGGCGGGAAAGCGGCGGGGGCCGTCCCGGCCGACGAAGCGAATGCCGTCGTCCCGTTCCCAGCGCTCCAGGTCGGTGCGGACCTCGGCGTCGATGTCGTCCTCACGGGGTCGGTAGGGCTTCGGCGCGCCGAGCGTGCGCGTTCCGGCGGGTGGGCGTTCACGGTTGGCATGGTCGTGGTTCCAGCGTCCGCCGGCCGGTGTGTCGCCGTCCATGAGGAGGTCCAGTTCGCGGCGCACCCAGCGGTAGAAGTCCTCCTGGCGCAGCCGTCCGGCGTCGTGTCCGTCGGCCCACGCGCGGAAGGTGTCGTGGGGCAGCAGGAATCCGCGTGCGGGCAGTACCCGTACCTGATCCAGGGAGTGCACCAGACGGAGGGCGGCCCTGGAGGTGGGGTGGTGGACGGTCACGGGTGCGTCGCCGATCGCCTTGCCCAGGCCCTCCCGGTAGGTCTCGGCACGCACGTAGCGGACGCGATCGCCGAGCTCGGCGGCCCGGTGACGCATCGCGGAGAGCACCAGATGGGCCTTGGCCCGGTGAAAGCGGCGCCGCCGGAACACCGAGCGGGCCTCGATCATCACCACGGGGACGTCGCGAGCGGGTCCGCCGTCCTCGCCCGGAGTGAGGAAATGGGGGCCGAGCTGGTCGCCGAACAGCCAGTGCGGGTCGGTCATCGTCACTCCCGTCCGTATCGTGCCCACCGGAGCCGGCCCAGGCCCTCGGACCCGTGGCAGCTCCGGTCACGCCGGCCCTCGCCTCGTCCCCCACTCGAACTCCTCGTCGTCCTCCCACCCTCACGCTCCGCGCGCTTGCGTGCCTCTACGGTGCCGCCCACCCGTCCACACGCGCCGGGTGCGCGCGGCATACGGGTGACGTCCACGGTGGACACAGATGTGCGTCCGCGGCCTGCCGTCCGCGGGTGTAGCGGCCCGTGCGGCCGGGTGGCTGCGGCAGGCCGGGCCACGCGCGCCGCCGAGACCTCGGTCAGCCCACCACGCGGCGACCGCCTTCCTGCCCGCCAGCCGGTCGATCTGTGCGGCGTGGCGAGGAAGGCACGCGGGGGCGACTGAGATGCTGCGCGTATGACTCCCGGGACCGGCACGGCCGAGAGCTCGGCAGGAGCGCGGCTCGTTCTGCTGACACTCGCTGCCGGCCAGTTTCTGATGGCGCTCGACAGCTCCGTCATGAACGTCTCGATCGCGGCGGTGGCCGCCGATATCGGCACGACGGTGACCGGGATCCAAGGCGCCATCACGGCGTACACGCTGGTGATGGCGATGTTCATGATTCTGGGCGGCAAGGTCGGGGCGGTGATCGGCAGAAGGCGCGCGTTCATGATCGGCTGCTGCATCTACGGATGCGGCTCCCTGACCACAGCGCTCGCGCCGAACCTCGGCGTGCTGCTGGTCGGCTGGTCACTCCTGGAGGGCATCGGGGCGGTGCTCATCCTGCCCGCGGTCGTGGCGCTCGTGGCCGGCAGCTTCGCCGCTGAACGACGTCCCGCCGCCTACGGACTCGTCGCGGCCGCGGGTGCCGCGGCGATCGCGCTGGGGCCGCTCATCGGAGGCTTCGCGGCGACGTACCTGTCCTGGCGGTGGGTGTTCGCCGGTGAGGTCGTGGTGGTGATCGGCATCCTGCTGCTCGCTCGCCGTCTCACCGAAGTGTCGAACGGCGAGCGTCCGCACATCGATCTCGTCGGAGCCGCGCTGTCCGCGTTCGGGCTCGGAATCTTCGTCTACGGTGTGCTGCGCTCCGACGAGTGGGGCTGGTTCCGGCCGAAGCCCGATGCGCCGTCGTGGTTCGGAGTGTCGCTGGTCATGTGGCTGATGCTGGCAGGCGTGCTGTTGATCCGGCTCGTCGTCGCTTGGGAGGGCCATCTCGTCGAGCGGCGGCGTGAGCCCCTGCTCGACCCGGCACTGCTGCGTAACCAGCAGCTCAGCGGCGGTCTGACCATGTTCTTCTTCCAGTACCTGGTCATGATGGGCGTGTTCTTCGTCGTACCGCTCTATCTGTCGGTCGCTCTGGGCCTGTCCGCGCTCGCGACCGGCGTGCGACTTCTGCCGCTCTCACTCACTCTGGTGGCGGCGGCGACCCTCATCCCACGCCTTCTGCCGGACGTCTCACCGAGGCGGGTGGTCCGGCTCGGGATCGTCGCGATGTTGGCCGGTGCCGTGATTCTCATGGCTGCCCTCGACATGGACGCCGGAGCGGAGATCGTCACTGTTCCCCTCCTGTTCATCGGGGTCGGCATGGGTGCGCTGGCGTCCCAACTCGGCGCCGTCACCGTCTCCGCGGTGCCGGACGAACAGAGCGCGGAGGTCGGTGGCGTGCAGAACGCCGTCACCAACCTCGGCTCGTCCCTCGGCACGGCACTGGCGGGATCGATCCTGCTGACCGTGCTCACGTCCTCGTTCCTGACCAACGTCGCGCAGAATCCGGCCGTGCCGGACAAGGTGAAGAACGAGGCGGCGATCGAACTTCAGAGTGGCGCGACGTTTTTGTCGGACGCCCAGCTCAAGTCCGCTCTCGACGAAGCGGGCACGAGCCGGAAGGTGTCCCAGGCCGCGCTGGAGGCCAACGCCGAGGCGAGGCTGGACGGCCTGCGAGCCGCGCTCACCATCCTGGCGTTCGCCTCCGTCCTGGCGCTGTACTTCACCTCGAGGCTCCCGACGGCACAACCTCGCTCGGCATAGCCGTGGGGATGCGGCACTGCGTCGGAGAGTGGAGAGGGCACCGTGGCTCGGTGCCGCGCACCCACCGGCTACGACGACTCGCGGTCCGCTACGCGGCTATCGGCCTCGTCGTCTCCCTCGACGAGTGGTCGTGACGTACTGGTCCGACGACAACTCGAACACCCGGACTCGCCGACCGCCGGTGGGGTTGACGGTCTCACGGACCTGATGCATCCCCAGTTTGGTCATGATCCGTTCGGAGGCGTCGTTTCCCACCTGAGTGATGCTGACGATCCGCTCCAGCCCTCGCTCTTCGAACCCGAACCGCACCGCGGCCGCGGCGGCCTCGGTGGCCAAGCCCTGCCCCCAGTGGGAACGTCCCAGCCGCCAGCCGACCTCGACCGCCGGCAGTACCTCGGGCAAGAAGTCGGGCACCGACAGGCCGGTGAACCCGGCCAGTTCGCCGGTGGACCGGAGTTCCACCGCGAACAGGCCGAAGCCCCGCGACTCCCACTCGCTCTCCCATGCCTGGACACCGGCGCGAGTCTGCTGTTCGTCACGGACACTGCCGTCACGGATCCACCGCATCACCTCGGGGTCGGCATTGATGGCAGCCATGGGCGCAACATCTGCCTCGCGCCAGCGACGCAGGATCAAACGGGGAGTCTCGATCGTGACCACGCAACCATTCTGGATCACAGGGCCGGCGTCCCGGGCGCCCCCGTCCCGCTCCCGGGCACCCGCGCCCCGATCCTGGGCGTCACCGTTTGGCCACCATCGCCACCATCGCCGTCGCCACCACCCCGTCGACGCGGCGCCACCCGGGCCAGGGAGCCGGGCGGCTCTCCTACTCGCCGGGGGCGAGCGTGTCGGCCAGAAGGGCAGCCGCTTCGCGGATCAGCCAGTTGTCGACGGGTGCGTCCTTGGCGGCCTTCGTGGACAGCACGGTGAGCAGCAAGGGAGTTCGCCGGGTCGTCCAGGCGACGCCGATGTCGTTGGCGGTGGCGTAACTGCCGGTGCCCGTCTTGTCCGCCAGGACCCAGCCCCGCGGCAGCCCCGCGCCGAATCGCTCGGCGCTGGTGGTGTTGCCCTTCAGCCAGGTGACGAGCCGCTCGCGGTCGGCGCGGGCCAGGGCCCGTCCGAGGGTCAGGCGCTCGAAGCTCCTGCCGAGGGCTTCCGGCGTGCTGGTGTCCTGCGGGTCGCCGGGGACGGCGGTGTTCAGGTCGGTTTCCCAGCGGTCGAGTCGGCTCACCCGGTCTCCGAGCGACCGGAAGAACCGGGTGAGGCCCTGCGGCCCCCCGATCTGACGCAGCAGCAGGTTCCCCGCGGTGTTGTCGCTGTACTGGATGGCGGCGGCGCACGCCTCGCCCACCGTCATCCCCGTGGCCAGGTGGTCCTTGGAGCGCGGTGAATTGTCGAGGATGTCGCTCGGCGGGTAGTGGATCAGCCTGTCCAGGGGTGCGCAGTCTCCGTGGTCGCGCAGCACGGCCGCGGCGGCGAACGCCTTGAACGTCGAACACATCGCGAACGGCTCCCCGGCGCGGTACGCCACGGTCCGGCCGGTGCGCACGTTCCGGGCGTAGACACCGAGTCGGGCGCCGTAACGCTGCTCCAGGTCGCCGAACTCGTGCTCCAGATGGACGGGTTCGGCGTACGGGGCGGCCGAGGTGGGGGCGGAGGCCAGAGCGGGGGCCACCGCGGCGGCGGTGGTGAGGGCGAGACCGGCCTGGAACAGGCGGCGGCGCGGCATCGGGTCGGCACTGGTCATGTGCGGAGTTCTCCCAGGTCGTCGGCGATCGGGCATCGGCTTGGTGGATCTTCGACGGGAACAGCGAAACAGCAGGACTCCGCTCATGTCCAAGAGTGAACTTTGAAGACCTCATATCGAATTGATATGACTGCTGGATGGATCTGCTCGCACACCTCGAGGCGTACGTCGCCACCGTGGACGAGACGAGCTTCTCGCGCGCGGCCGACCGGCTCGGCATCGCCCAGCCGCTGCTCAGCCGCCGTATCAAGACGTTGGAGGCCCGCTTCGGCGGTCTGCTGTTCGACCGCTCCCGGCGGCAGGTCACGACGACGGAACTGGGAATGCTGCTGCTCCCCTACGCGCGGGACGTCCTGGACCGGGCCCAGCGGCTCGACGAGGTGGCCCGGTCAGCCCAGCAGTCCCGGTCCAGGACCGTGGGAGTGCCCGCCGACTGTGCGCCGGCGGCGCTGGCCCGCGTCATCCGCGCCGGGGCGGAGCACGGCATCACGCTCGGTGTACGCGAACTGCCGCCCGGAGAGCGGGAAGCCCGGCTGGCGGACGGCACGCTCGCGTACGCTCTGCTGCGCGTTCCACCGGAGCACGCCGCGCACCGGGTGCCGCTCGGCCTGGCCACCGCGCCGCCCCTCGACGCGCAGCGGCCGGCGGGCGCCCGTGGAAAGCGCATGATCCATCTTGAGGACCTGCGGCCGCGCCGCGTCGACGCCGCCACCGGCGCGCGGACCGTTACCCTGCCGATCCTGACCCTGGCGGAGGACGACGTGCCGTACGCGCGGGACAGGCTGGCGCGCGCGGCGGCCCGCTCCGGGCTGCCCGAGCAGCTGGTGCGGCCGGCCGGGCCCGCGGCCACCGCGCTCGCCGAGACGCTGGCGGGGCGGGCGGTGCTGCTGTGCGGCGAGCCTTTCGCACGGCGGCACGGCGCCGACTGGGCGCCGCTGGCCGACGCTTCGCTGCATCGTGGGTACGACATGCGGGCCACCCCGCGTCAACGCGGCGGCGACGTGCCGCAGTGGCTGTCCGCGGTGCTGGCGGCGGCGGCCGGTGTCGGCACCACCGCACGCGCCGCGAGGCGGCCGCAGCCGGCGGACACCACGACCCGGCTGGCGGCACGCGGATGACCGGGGATGCGGCGCACCGTGCGGCCCAGCTCTGCGGCGACGGCCCCTTGTCGGAGGTCGCCGAGGCGATCGCCCGGGACTGGGCGTCGCTCGGCGTCCGCGGTTCGTTCCTCGCCCGCGACATCGACACCGGCGAACAGCTCGGGTTCGGCACCGAGGAGCCCGTGCCCCTCGCGTCCGTGGTGAAGGTGCCGCTGGCCCTCGTCGTGCTGGACCTGATCGCGGACGGCGTCCTCGACCCGGCCCTGCCGGTGACGGTCGACCCGGCCACCAGCAGTGTCGGCCCCACCGGCATCGCGGCGTTCCGCCACCCGGTCACGGTGGCCGTCGGCGACCTGCTCCTGCTCATGCTCTCGGTGAGCGACAACGCCGCCGCCGACGCCCTGTTCGACCTGGTGCCGGTGACCGACGTCGACGCCCGGCTGCGCGCCTGGGGCTGCACCGGCATCCGGGTACGGCACCGGATGAACCACATGTACGAGTGCGCCGCCGGCGCCACCGGCAACGACTTCTCCCTCGCCCTGGAACTGGCCGTCCGCGACGAACGGACGGGACGGCACACCATCGAGACGCTGGACCCCGCGCACGCCAACCTCGGGACCGCCTCGGCGCTGGTGACCCTGCTGCAGCGGGTGTGGCGCGACGAGGTGGCGCATCCCCAGGCCACGGCCGAGCTGCGACGGTTGATGGCCCATCAGGTCTTCACCCAGCGGCTGGCCGGCGAACTGCGCGCCGACAGCCTGCGGCTGAGCGGCAAGACAGGCACGTTCCTGCATCTCCGGCACGAGATCGGTGTGGTCGAGGCGGACTCCGGGGCCCGCGTGGCAGTGGCCGCGCTCACCCGGGCGGACCGGCGGGCGGCGCAGGCGCCGGACATCGACCTGGCGATCGGCATCGCCGCACGACAGGCGTTCGAGGCACTGCGTGGGTGAGGTGGGGCGTGGCCGGGGTGGGGCGCGGAT